>JAUVXT010000006.1 GCA_030603465.1 Deltaproteobacteria bacterium | reverse complement strand
CCACCCACGATCAGGGAAGTACAATGATACTTTATGAACTTTTCAAAGAACAATCTGTGGTGCCAAGAACTTTTTAGGGATACCTATATGCCCGATATCGCAGAACTATATTTTTGCAACTGTTGAAGATGAGTCAAGGTTAAAATAAATCCGTCCCTTTTTTCCATAGTATCTTTTTTCTCTAGAATCTGTGGGGACGAGGGGATGGTGTATTATGAGTTTGAGGTTGTGAGGTTCCTTATGCTTGTTCCACGCCGATAGGGTTCTTTATTAGATGATTCGATGTTGTATAAATATTTATAATCATGACGATTCATTATTGTCAAGGTGTTTTTCCAACAGGGATTTTTCAATGTATTTCTATAATATGAATTTCATTGAGATAGCTGAACTTATGCCAGGCATCCGCTTTCCGCGTGTCATTATAGTTACCCCTCTTCAAGATTAAAGGTCCACAACTCCTTGACAAAAAAAGGTCAGGCTCAATGCCTGACCTTTTCCATTAGCGTTCTGTAATAACTGGTGCCGGAGCTCGGAATCGAACCGAGATGGGATTGCTCCCGGGGGATTTTGAGTCCCCTGCGTCTACCAGTTTCACCACTCCGGCATGGAGTTGTGATTATATGAACGCAACAGCAATTGTCAAGAAAAATATCATTTTAACACCGGGGATAAAATCTTTTAAAATATTGAAGCTTCCCGCAACAAGTTGCGGGGAATTTCCGACTGGCAAGGAAATTGTTTATTTTATTCGCTCGCTAACCCCGCCTCAAGCAGCGGGGAATGCGCTCGCTGTTCAGTTCAAATCGGCTTGTGTGAGATCCTTTTTTGATATACTATAGTTATTAAATCGATAATAAATATTCCTTGCACAGCTTTACAAAAAAAGTTAAGAAGCGAAGGCAATGGACGGCAACGGGTTACCATCAGATATAAAGGGGTATCTGGATAATCTCTATAATAAATATAACAGGCGGTCTTTTGTGCACCCGGATCCCCTGGAATTTCTCTACCGGTATGATGACTTTCCGGACAGGGAAATTGTCGGATTTATTGCGTCATCCCTCGCCTATGGCAGGGTTGCCCAGATATTAAAAAGTGTTTCTTCTGTCCTCGACAGGATGTCCCCTTCACCCTTTCGTTTTCTCGCAGTTGCATCCGGAAAAACCATTACGAAAACCTTTTCCGGGTTCAGGCACAGATTTACAAGCGATGAAGAACTTTCGGAAATGCTTTTCGGCATCAAATGCGTAATAAAGAAATATGGGTCACTTTATCGGTGTTTTAAAAGCCTTTCCCATAATGGAGATAAAACGGTTCTCCCGGTACTTTCGTCATTCATGGAGGAATTATGCAATAAAGGGCACAGCAGCCTTCTTCCATCACCTTCAAAGGGGAGCGCCTGCAAAAGACTCAATCTCTTCCTTCGATGGATGGTGCGCAAGGATGCGGTAGATCCCGGAGAATGGACCGGATTATCGCCTGACAGGCTCATCGTTCCGCTGGACACACACATGCACAGAATCTGCCGGGAATTGGGATTCACGAAACGCAGACAGGCGGACATGAAAACGGCGCTTGAGATAACACGTTCATTCAGAAATATAATTCCCGATGACCCGGTAAGATACGATTTTGCCCTGACGCGGCTTGGAATAAGGGCAGATATCGATGATGGAGGTGCTGCTGGTTACCCTGATCATCCATCAGCTCCTGAGTGATAGAGAAAAAAAGTCACGATTAAATAAATTGAATATGATTATAGGCGCCTTCTTCGGCGAGGTCGGAACAAAGTTGTTGAAAAACCTTACTGATTTTGATATTAGCGCTAACTTTGAAAGTGAGACGTAAAAAATATGATTTTAAAATGGAGTTTATCCTGTGCTAGAAAATTTGACTAACACCCCCGAGGTTTACCTGCAGGGATCTGTGTTAGTTGCCTTTCTGGCGGCATATATAAGCGGAATGCTTACCGGGATTACTCCCTGTGTTTACCCGGTTATCCCTATCACCATCGCCTATATAGGCGCTCACAAAAGTGGATCAAGATGGAAAGGCTTTGCCCTTTCGCTGGTCTATGTCCTGGGAATGGCCCTGACATATACCGCGCTGGGTGGTTTTGCGGCGCTTACCGGCAGGTTCTTCGGACAGATTCAGACAAACCCCTGGATATATTTTATCGTGGCAAATATATGCATATTCATGGGGCTATCCATGCTGGAGGTTTTTTCACTCCCCCTTAGAACTCCGTCCTTTCTGTCTAAATTTCATCCCAGGGAAAAGGGATTACTTCAAAGTTTTTTTGTCGGTATCGTTTCGGGATTGATAGTAGGGCCGTGCACCGCGCCTGTCCTCGCAGTTTTACTAACACTGGTTGCAACCAAACAAAGCATCTTCTTCGGTATGAGCCTACTCTTTGTTTTTGCATTGGGCATGGGAACGCTGCTCATAGCTCTGGGTACGTTTGCAAAACTGATAGCCGCGATTCCCAAATCGGGGATGTGGATGACAACAATCAACAAATTTTTCGGCTGGATAATGATAGGTGCGGGAGAGTACTTCCTGATCATGGCCGGCACTTTATGGATATAGGAGAATAAGATGTATCGAACACATAAAATACTAATAACACTTTTTTTGATCTCGATGATAATCGGACTGGCTGGTCCTACCATGGCTTCACAAAAATCATGGAATATCTGGGAAGAGAGCATAGAAAAACCTGCTCCGGAATTTGTTCTGAAAGATCTTGAGGATAATGAAA
Organism: Deltaproteobacteria bacterium; assembly: GCA_030603465.1. Taxonomy (GTDB): domain Bacteria; phylum Desulfobacterota; class Syntrophia; order Syntrophales; family UBA2210; genus JAFGPZ01. Next base: position 23,662 of record JAUVXT010000006.1, on the reverse strand, counting down.
TTCGTTTGAGCGATTACAAGGGCAAGGCGGTGCTTCTCGATTTTACCACCACCTGGTGCTCCTATTGCCGCAGGATCAGGCCCTACTTGGAAAAGATACATGACAAATACAAGAAAAAGGGGTTTGTGCTCCTCAGTATTTACATTCAGGAATCAAAAAAGAAGGTCAAAGCCTACACGGAAAAATACAAGATCCCTTACAAGGCGCTGTTGGATGAAGATGGAAGCGTCGCCGAAGCCTATGGAATAGTGGGAGTACCAACACTGACATTAGTAAACAAAGAGGGTAAGATGGTTTGCAAACAGTGCCGTTCCGTCGACATGATGCTGGAGGATATGTTTTAAAGGGTGAATCGATAATGACCACTTCAAAAGATATAGAAAAGAAGTCATCCGCGGTAACGCTGTCGGATATGGAAATGTTCATATTTCCGGAGCTTATGTACAGCCTGGTGCTCGCCAACATCATGTCTCCCCGCATATGGCGCTGGCGCGAATCTTCCTGGTTTTCCGGCATGGAACGTTTAAGCCCCTACAGGCGTATCCTGCGAGTAAAGCAGTACATTATGGACAATTACGCATTCAATCTCGATCTGGATACCTGGGGTCTTACCACAAAAGAAGAGGAACTGAAGCGATTCAGTGAATTCATAAGTGAAGATACCCTCGGGCAATCCAATGCCCTCTTCGGATATGAGGGGGATAAATATTATTTCGACATAGATATACGCACCCATTTTGGCCTCGACAAATATGAGGGCGATGTAATCCCCTACTGGAAAACAGAGACGGTTGAGGCCATGGACGCTTTCCGCCACAAGCCCCATTATTCTACCGGCGCAGGGGAATGTGTTTCGCTGGCGGCGCTGTACGCGTCGGCGCTCTTTGTGGTGGCACGCATCCCGCTAAATGATGTCTATCTTACGGCCACGCCTCTCCACTCGCAAAATTTCATAGATATCGATGACGGTATTTTGACAAATAATCGCAGGCTGGTAACCAGGAATATGTGGTTTAACGGCACGGCGCTATCCGCGCAGGCAAGGCGCGCCCTGGAAAACGAACGGGTAACCATCGTTGCCCACGAGACAGGCCATATTCACACCATCTATAAAGAGGCGACCATAGATCCCGATGTCTACAGGAATTTTTCAGGAAAGCTGCAAAGATACCTGAAGACAAAGATTACCGATACCATCATAGGAAACTTTCTCAGACACGATCGTGACATACAGAAATGTTTCCAGATAAGGTGGCCCCTCCACGGCGTCGATTATTACATAAAGGCGGAGAGGGTCTTTTCCTACGAACACGGAAGCTCTTACAGGATCAATGACAATACGCGGGGCAAGCTTCTGGACGAAATCGATACGGCAGAATTCAAACCGAACAAAATGCCGAAGCGGATCGTTCTCGACGATCTCGAGGATTTCACCCGGAAGAATAGAGTCGACATGAAAAACCCGGAAGACGTCAAGCGACTGAAGGAACTCTTTGCCTCCGAATGCATGGATTCGCAACAATCGATCGAGTCACTGGCGCAGTTCTGTTGCGTGGACCCGAAACTGCCCGACCTCGAAAAAAAAGAATTTGTAAAGAAAGGTAAACCGATGGGGATCGACCTGGAAATGACACGGGAAGAGATTATCGATCGCCTGGAAGATATCCGCACAGTCAATGACGCGGCGGCCATGGCCTTCTACGCCTACAGAGATCTGAACCGCACGGAAGCGGAACCGTTCATTCTCGCCGCCACACAGCGTAATCCTGTCTCGATAAAAGGAGCCGACCAACTAAATATCACAGAAGTAGCGGATAAAATCAGGGAGATGCCCGACGAATCGATATACGATGAACCGGGACGTCTCGCCCAGCCCGATGAGGTATGGAATTACGGCAGGGGCGATGGTGTGGAAAAGGCCCTGCTTCTCGCCAATATTCTGAAGAAGCGGATACCCGATCGAGAAATATTCATAGAAATTGCACCCGATCAGGCCTTACTGAAAGCTGATCAGGATATCTACAGATTTCAATCACGAAAAGAGATGAAAGAACAGAAATGGGAGATATCCTCTTTCTGAACAGCCTATCTAAATCGCCTGGATAAAATGAATCGCCTTATCAACTGTCTTGTCTCTGTCAAAAAGCAGGGTGAAAATATCCAGACCCTTAAACATCGCCCTGAATATCGAAAAGCTCGCCGGGTTCTTCAATCAGATAATCGGGGGCAGCCTTTATGAGCCGCTCTTTCGGGTGCCAGCCCCATGTAACGGCAACGGTCCTTACCTCCGCCTCCCTGGCCTCTCTTATGTCTCCCGCTGTGTCTCCGACAAAGTATGTCCGTTCTTTCCCGATCTCCCATTCTTTCATGGCATGGACAATTTTATCCACCTTGCTCAACATAAAATCGGCGCCTAGAATGTCATCAAAATAGTGGCCAAAGTTGTGCCGTGACAGGATTTTTCTTATGGTTTTCTTAGAATTTGATGAAACTACGAGAAGCACATTATCCGTGGCCAGTTTTTCCAGAACGGGGACCACTTCATAAAAGGGAACTATCTTGCTATAATCGACAGTGTGGGCAACTTGCGCTGCTTCCCTGCTAAATGCCGCGATATCTATGCCCCGCTTACTGATGGCCACATAAAAATTTTCCTCGAAAAGATCAAGAAATTCGTCACGAGTCGCGGCGATTTGCGTACCCAGGTTTTGAAAGCAGCGCTCCGACGATTCTTCATAAAAGGCGAGCGAATCTACGATCACTCCATCAAAGTCAAAGAGAAAGAGTTTTTTCTTTTTCACAATTCTGTCTGTCCTTTTCAATTCTCTTTAATCGTGGAATAACTTATCGATGCTCTCATCAAAGGGCGGGGTTGCGACGCCCGTCTCGGTAATAATGGCTTTTATGTATCGGTTTGGCGTTACGTCAAAGGCGGGATTGAAAACAACAGTTCTATCTGGAGCTATTTTTGTGCCATAAACACCGAGCACCTCATCGGCACTCCTCTCTTCTATGGGAATATCATCACCATGCCTGACACCCCTGTCAATCGTCGAGGTTGGCGCCGCCACATAAAAGGGTACGTTATTTTCTGCCGCAAGGACGGCTAGCGGATAGGTTCCTATTTTATTCGCCGTATCACCGTTGGCCGCGATACGGTCGGCGCCCACGATAACAAGATCGATTCTCCCTTCCCGCATCAGTGAACCGGCAACATTATCGACTATAAGTGTTGCGGGGATGTTCTCTTTTTTCAGCTCCCAGGCGGTCAATCGCGCACCCTGGAGCACCGGTCTGGTTTCGTCGACAAAGACGTGGATATTTTTCCCCTCTTCGCGGGCAGCCCTGATAACTCCCAGGGCGGTGCCATAACCCCCGGTAGCAAGGGCGCCTGCGTTACAATGGGTCAGGATGGAAGCGCCATCTTTGATAAAATCCCTTCCCCGCCTTCCCATTTCTCTGTTTGCCTCTATATCTTCCCGGCAGATTTTGATGGCCTCTTCCTTCAGGGCCTTTTTTACAGAGTCAACACCGGAGGGAAGAGATTTCTCAAAACACCGCTTCATCCTCTCGATGGCCCAGAAGAGGTTTACAGCGGTGGGACGGGTCTTTGAAAGGTCATCACAGATACGGCAGAAATATGTTTTTTGATCCTTTTCGGTGTGGACGGAGACGGCGCTGAAACCGAGAGCAATACCCATGGCCGCGGCAATCCCTACGGCAGGGGCGCCCCTTATGGCCATGGTTTTTATGGCGGAGACAACATCCTGATAATCTCTACATGTAAGATACTCTTCCCTGTGCGGGAGGACTCGCTGATCGATCATGACCACCGCGTCATCCACCCATCGAATCGTTTTTATCATAACGCGGAAAGTTTCTTTTTCAGGATCTCGTTGACAAGTTTCGGATTGGCCTTACCCTGAGTGGCCTTCATCGTCTGCCCTACAAGGTAGCCAAAAAGTTTTTCCTTGCCGGATTTGTATTGCCCAACCTGATCCGGGTTTGCCTTCAGCACATCATCGATTGTCGATTCCAGGGCGCCGGAGTCACTGATCTGCGTCAACCCCTTTTCCTCTATAATCTTCCCGGGAGGGTTCCCTGTCTTCCACATCTCCCCAAAGACCTCCTTGGCGATTGTTCCACTGATAGTATCATCTTCTATAAGGGTTATCATTGCGCCAAGGTCTTTCGGCTTTACCGGCGACGATGTGATGTCGAGTTTATCCTCTTTCAAATGGCCCAGAACATCACCCATCACCCAGTTACTGGCACCCTTGGGCATCCCGGAGCATTTAACGGTCTCTTCATAATAATCGGCCAGTGCGCGCGTGGCCGTCAGAACACCCGCGTCATAGGGAGGAATATCATACTCTCTTACAAATCTCTCTCGCTTCTCCAGCGGCAGTTCCGGAATTGTTTTTGCTATCTCCCCTATCCACTCTTCAGATATCACAATGGGCACGAGGTCCGGATCGGGAAAATAACGATAATCATGGGCCTCTTCCTTCCCCCGCATGGAATGAGTGACACCCTCCGAATCATCCCATAACCGCGTTTCCTGAAGCACCGCGCCGCCACTTTCGAGGACATACTGCTGCCTCGAAATCTCGTATTCCAGTGCACGCTGTACATTTCTGAAGGAGTTCATGTTTTTCAATTCTGCCCGGGTGCCAAACTCGGCCTGTCCTATCGGTCTCAGTGAAACATTCGCATCGCACCGGAAGCTCCCCTCTTCCATATTTCCGTCACAGATCTCCAGATAGACGAGAATTTCATGGAGCCTGCGGAGATAGGCTGCCGCCTCCTCTGCGGTTCTCATATCTGGTTCGCTGACGATTTCAATGAGAGGAACGCACGCACGATTCAAGTCCACATAGCTGGAGGGACTGCGCTCGTCGTGCACAAGCTTGCCCGCATCTTCCTCCATATGGATTCTGGTAATGCCAATCCTCTTTTTGTCTCCATTGACCTCCACATCAACATAGCCGGCTTCCGCGAGGGGATAGGCATACTGAGATATCTGGTAGCCCTTGGGAAGATCGGGATAAAAATAGTTTTTCCTGGCAAATCTGTTCACAGGATTTATACGGCAGTTAGTCGCCAGGGCCATCTTCATGGTGAATTCTACTACACTCTTGTTCATTACGGGGAGCACGCCGGGCATTCCGAGACATACGGGGCAGGTATTGCTATTTGGTGCTGCGCCAAACTTCGTAGAGCAACCGCAAAATATCTTGCTATCGGTAAGTAGCTGGGCGTGAATTTCAAGCCCTATAACCGGTTCGTATTCCATTAAAGGACAGGTCTCCTTTTTTCTATCTTTGAATTTTTTTCATAGGCATAAGCAATCTGAAGCAACTTTCCTTCGTCAAAGGGTCCCGCAAGGAACTGAACGCCAATGGGCAAACCACTTTCAGTAAAGCCACAGGGAACGGATATCCCGGGAATGCCCGCAAGATTTGCCGATAGGGTAAAAATGTCGGACAGATACATCTGCAGAGGATCATCAAGTTTCTCTCCGACCTTGAATGCCGGTGTCGGTGTTACTGGAGTCAAAATCACATCGCATGCTTCAAAGGCCCTTTCAAACTCTCCCTTCATCAATGCGCGTACCTGCGATGCCTTTTTGTAATATGCGTCGTAATATCCCGAAGAAAGGGCATAGGTCCCGATCATAATCCTCCTCTTCACCTCGGCGCCGAAACCATCGGATCGGCTCATTTTGTACATATCCAGAAGGTCCCTGCCCTCGCCGGATCTGAAACCGTACCTGACTCCATCATACCGGGCAAGATTGGAACTCGCTTCCGAGGGAGCAATAATATAATAGACGGTAACACAATACTCCGTGTGAGGGATGGAGATTTCCCGACATTGTCCACCCAGTTTTTCAACCTCTTTGATAACCCCTTCCACCGCCGCGGAGACCTCGGGATCAATCCCCTCTATAAAATATTCTTTTGGAATCCCGACAGTCCACCCATCAATGCCCCTGGATAGAAATTCTCGATAATCGGGAACCTCGGCAGGGACGGAGGTGGAATCATTCGGATCGTAGCCGGATATGGCATTCATCATAATGGCACAGTCCTCTACATCCTTGGTAAAGGGACCAATCTGATCGAGAGAAGAAGCAAAGGCGATCAATCCAAAGCGTGAAACTCTGCCGTATGTCGGCTTCATCCCTACAATCCCGCACAGCGCCGCAGGCTGGCGAATAGAGCCGCCGGTATCAGAACCGAGAGAGGCGATGCATTCATCGGCTGCAACGGCGGCAGCGGAACCGCCACTCGATCCCCCCGGTATCCTCTCCAGATCCCAGGGATTTCTTGTTATCCCGAAGTATGAGGTTTCTGTGGAAGACCCCATCGCAAACTCATCCATATTTGTCTTTCCTGGAAAGACAGCTCCGTCGCCTCTCAGCTTTTTAACTACCGTTGAATCGTAGGGTGGAATAAATGTTTCAAGGATACGGGAACCGCAGGTAGTTCTGACACCCTTTGTACACATGAGATCCTTGATGGCGATGGGAATACCCGTCAATTCCCCTATATTTCCCTTCTCGATTTCTTTGTCCGCAATCTCTGCCTCTTTCAATGCAGACTCTTTTGTAAGGGTAATATAGGAATTAACCTTTCCCTCCACGGCCTCTATTCTCTTGAATAGCGCTTCGGTTATCTCCAGAGAAGTTGTCTCACCTTCCCTTATTTTCTTCTGCAATTCATGGATAGTCAGCTGATTCATTTCCATAGGGCTTTCCTATTCTATGACCTTGGGTACCCTGAAACAGTCACCGAATTTATCCGGCGCATTGGTCAGGGTGACTTCCGTCCCTACCGATTCCTTCACTATATCATCTCTGAAGGCATTCGTAAGATCAATCGCGTGTGTTGTAGGTTCAATACCGGAAGTATCAACCTTATTGAGGATGTCCATATATACCAGTATGTCATTAAGCTGGGACGTGAATTTCTCCTTTTCCTCTTCATCAAATTGGAGACGGGCCAGATGCGCCACGTACTCGACCTCATGCTTTGTAATCTTCAATATCAACTCCTCCTGAAGCGCTTGTTTTTTGAATTAACCCCTCAAGAACATCGGGATCAAGGTCATTATGCTATCGAAATACCTGCCATAGAGGCTTTATCTGGGTTATAACTGTCTTTATAATCTCATCGATATAGTTATCTGCATTTCCTTCAATGTTGTCGAGATCTGCCTTGGACACGTGTGTATCTCCGCGCATCTCTTTTAAAACTTCCTTTGTCGACTGGGTGAGCCCGGTCAGGTCGTAACCGCCTTCAAGGGTAACGACGAGCTTTCCATCGCAACACTCGTCGGCAATATCGAGAAGCACTCGCATTAACTTTGCGAAACCCGGGGGAGTGACAGTCATCCCGCCAAGCGGATCGTTATAATAAATATCGAACCCGGCAGAGAGCAAAACAAGGTCAGGTTTGTAATCAGCGGCCACGGGCTCCAGGATAGTTCTGAAAATCTTCAAAAACTCCGCATCGCCGGGGCCTATCCGCAGGGGAACGTTTATCGTATAACCCAGGCCCTCGCCTCTTCCTATCTCATTGACGCTGCCGGATCCCGGATAAAAGGGGTATTGATGGGTTGAAAAGTACAATACCCTGGGATCCTCATAGAATGAATGTTGGGTGCCGTTGCCGTGATGCAGATCCCAATCGACTATGAGAATACGTTCCATTTTATATTTCTTTATTGCATGCAGAGCGCCGATAGCAATATTATTAAATATACAGAACCCCGCCGCCCTGTCGGCTTCCGCATGGTGTCCGGGCGGTCTCACAAATGCAAAGGCATTTCCTGTTTCACCTTTTACCACACTGTCGATAGCATTGCAGAGACCTCCTGCTGCTAGCTTCGCAGCGTCGTAAGATTCAGGTGAAGTCTCCGTGTCGGGATCGAGGTATGAGTGTTCTTTGCCCGCTGTCTTTGCAACAAATTCGATGTATGATTGCTTGTGAACTCTCCCGATATCTTCGTGGGTGGCATGAGTCGGTTCAATGAAAAGGAACTTTTCATTCATCTCCGAATCATCAAGCATTTTATAGATTGATTCCAATCGCTTTGGAGATTCAGGATGAAACACGGCAGTTTCGTGCCTCAGGTATCTCTCATCCTTGACAATACCAGTCTTGAACAACATCTCTCACCGCCATATGGTTACGGGTTAGGGACGGGACGTTAACAACCTTAAAAACCAGTGAAGTGTTTAGTATCACACTATTTCAGGAAATGCAAAATTTATCGGAAAGGGGTATTCTTATGTAAAGTAATTTTTTCTTGACATTGGGCTATAGCTTTGTTGTACTTAATATGTTGTGGGCGATGATGTGGAAGGTTCTGTTCATAGTTTTGGTGAAGATATCTCATCGTAATGCTTTGCGTATGCTTCTAATTTGATTGTCAAAACCACATCAAAAGGTCTTTACGGGTATAAGACCACACGTTTTACCATATCGATCCCATGGATCGGTGTGTGAAAGTAGTCGGGGGTTGTTGAACCGGCAGTTTAGGTTGCCTCAAAGCAGCTGTTTCCACGCTTACGCAGAATGATGCCCTTTTTCATCACCAATATAATCATCGTACTGTGGCCGGCGCTCTCACTCTGGATACTGGGTAAATGAGTATCCTGACATAACCACGCACAAAAGGACCTGATTGCTATGACACCGATTCCAGCAGATCCACTGGCAGAGAGTTCCATCTCTCAGTTTGGCGTTGCCCTTCGAGATGGTAATATTACCTGCGAGCAGGCAACAAAGGCTTATCTCGATCGTATTTCGGCACTCAATCCCAGACTAAAAGCCTATGTTCATGTAGATGACGAGCGGGCGCTGTCAACAGCGGCGGGACTGGATCGCATGTTGAAAGGGGGCACCGATCTTGGACCGCTGATGGGCGTGCCGGTAGCCGTAAAGGATCTCCTCACTGTGGAGGGAATGCCTACAAGAGGAGGGTCCAGAATTAACATTGAGGACATCCTTCAGCCGGAAGGCCGATTCATCAGAGGTCTCAAGTGGGCGGGGTGCATTATCCTCGGTAAAACACGATGCACTGAGTTCGCGGCAGGTGCTCACAACGTTTCTCATCCCACGCCCTGGAATCCCGCAGATCTCAAAGTACACAAAACGCCCGGAGGTTCGAGCAGCGGATCGGCCGTGGCTCAGACAGCGGGTCTCTGCGCATTCGCCATCGGTTCCGATACGGGCGGATCTGTCAGACTCCCCGCCGCACTGTGCTCTTTATTCGGATATAAAACCAGCACGGGGCTGTGGCCCCTCGACGGCGTGCTGCCCCTGTGCCCGGACATGGACACCCTGGGGCTACTCGCCAATTCAGCAGCAGATGCGGCCCTCGCGTACAGCGTACTCTCTGACGTACCACTGCCACTCACCGGAAAATCTCCTGAAGGGATAACCCTGGGGGTACCGACTCGCCATTTTTTGAAAATCTCCATCTCATAGTGCAGGCATGCATGGACAAGGCGATGCGTCGGTTGTCCGCTGCCGGTGTGCGATTGATTCCTGTGGAAATGCCGGAAGCCGAGGAGTCGGCGGAAATATTCGCCCACCTGGTTCCTTCCGACTTGTTAGCAACCCTCGGACGGGATCGGTTTCTGGCGGAAAGAGATAAGATTGAACCCGTCGTCATCGATCGCCTGTCCCATGCCCTCAATCTCTCTGCGGAATCATACGTTATTATGAGACGGCGCCTTGAAGAACTCTCGCGTATCGGAACAGAGAGGCTACAGGGATTGGATGGATGGATTTCCCCCACCACGCCACTCCTTCCTGTGCCGGTCGATGAGTGCAAAAGCACCACCGACGCCGTGGCATTCATCGCCAGGTCACTCCAGAACACCAGGCCTGGGAACATATATGACTGCTGCGCTGCGACTCTTCCTGTTAGTCATTTGCATGGTGAGAAAGATCCCGTCGGTTTTCAAATTCACTGCGCTCACGGCAGGGACTCACACTTGCTGTCTCTGTGCATGGAGATTGAACAACTATTGGGAAGACCTGACAAACCCGACATGAGCCGGTGACGCTGACCACTATTTTATAGATACCGGATCTGGCCTTTAGCCTTCGCAGAAGGGCGTTCACAATATTCCTTCTCTATCCCGGAACAGCGGGCGTGTGTAGCCGTTGGACGGCACGAGATCTGATGGCACCATCTGAGGTCTGATAACTCCTGGATGAATCTATTGATGTCCTTTCGCTTTTCCCACAAGGGCAGCGCGATGATCCCATGACGACTGAAAACAGATTGACAAATGTCCAAATCTATATGTATACATTGAAAAATATCCTTAATGAAAGAGGGTGGTAATATGTTTGGTATCGGGATGCCGGAACTTATAGTCATATTAATCGTTGCCTTAATCATCATCGGGCCCAAAAAACTCCCCGACCTTGCAAAATCTTTGGGAAAGAGTCTCTCCGAGTTTAGAAAGGTCACAGACGATGTGAAAGAAACCATACACGCGGACCAGCTAAAGGAAGAGGTAGACGATTTAAAGGCTTCTGTTCTCAATGACAACGAGAAAGAGAAAGAACAAGATGAGGACACGAAAAAGGGCTGATTCCAGAAAGTGTAACGATTTAATTAAACATCAATGATCTAAATTTTTCAGATATGAATGATAACAAAGAAGAAAAGGTGCCCTTTTCAGAACACCTAGACGAACTGAGGAAGAGGCTGATACGGGTTTTTATCGCACTCGGTATAGGCTTCATCGTATGTTATTTATTTAAAGAGAAGCTCTATCAATTTCTTACAATACCCTTAAACGCCGTACTCCCTGACGATGGTTCGATGATCTTTACAAGCCTGCCGGAGGCCTTCTTTACCTACCTCAAGGTTGCCTTCTTTGCATCGATCATATTCACAAGCCCTTTCACCTTATATCAAATCTGGAAGTTTATGTCTCCCGGTCTCTATACTTCTGAAAAAAAATATGTGGTGCCTTTTGTTATATTTTCCACAATCTTTTTCGTCGGCGGCACTTCCTTCGCTTATTACCTGGTCTTCCCTCTTGGTTTTAAATTCTTCATAGCCTTCGGCACCGAACACATAAAACCAATGCTCTCAATGAAGGAATATCTCTCTTTTTCATTTAAACTTCTCCTTGCATTCGGAATAATTTTCGAACTTCCCGTATTTATGTTTTTCCTGGGAAAGATAGGGCTGGTAAATTCAAAGACCTTGATAACAAAGAGAAAATACGCCATATTGCTGGTTTTTATTGCGGCGGCCCTTTTTACACCTCCCGATGTCGTAACCCAGGTGATGATGGCTGTGCCACTGGTATTACTCTATGAGTTAAGCATCTGGATAGTGAAAATGGGAGAAAAGAAAACCGCTGTGACAGAAGAATGACGGAATCAAAAAAGAAACAATACATCAAGAGAATCGTTATCGGCATTCTCCTCCTCTGTTTCATTGGACTTGTGGGGGGGGGATCTTCTTCTATTCCCTTGTCAAAGGATTACCAAGCATAGCGTCTCTCAAAGATTACCGCCCCAGTATAATCACACGAGTATATGCGAATGATGATGAATTAATAGACGAATTCTACCTTGAGGACAGAAAGATAATTCAGGTTACAAACCTTCCCAAATTTGTGATTCAGGCATTTGTAGCCGCGGAAGACGCCCGATTCTTTCATCATAAGGGTATAGACATGTTAAGCATTATCAGGGCCTTCATGAAAAATCTGCAGGCGGGAACAATCGTACAGGGAGGAAGCACGATAACCCAGCAGGTCGCAAAATCACTCTTTCTGACCCCCAGGAAAAGCTACATAAGAAAATTGCGTGAAGCGATCCTGGCCTACAGGATAAATACATATCTCAAAAAATATGAGATACTCAATCTCTACCTGAATCATATATATCTGGGACACGGAACATACGGAATAGAGGCGGCATCTCAGCGATATTTCGGGAAAAGCGCTGAAAAACTTACATTGCCTGAAGCCGCTCTCCTGGGAGGTCTACCAAAAGCGCCCAGCAGATATTCCCCCTATCTGCACACAGAGAGGGCGCGCATGAGACGGTCCTATGTATTAAACAGGATGGCCGAAGACGGATATATAACGGAAGAAGAAAGGACCATCACAATAGAAATGCCGATTGTGCTGGAAGATGCGGAAAAACGGGAAAAGCTGGCACCCTATTTCACCGAAAATGTCCGCCGCTATATCCAGAAAAGATATGGAACTGACGTATTGTATAGAGAAGGGTTGGAGGTCTACACTACCCTGGATGTTGCCATGCAAAAGGCCGCTAAGGCCGCGATCAAAAAAGGTCTCCGCGAACTGGACAAGAGAGAGGGGTACCGTGGTGTTCTGAAGAAGATACCGCAGGAAGAATTTGACTCCTTTCTGGAAGAACAGGCGGGCATAATGGAACAAAAACCTCTGGCTGCAGGACAGATCGTAGAGGCGCTGGTAACAGTTATTGACAGCGAAAACAAATCCGTTGAATTAAGGATTGGCCCACACCGGGGTGTCATGCTGTTGAAGCATATGTCCTGGGCCAGGACACCAAATCCCAAAATAGCCTATAATGCCGCAACCGTTAAGGACCCGGCGGATGTACTTCATGCAGGAGACGTTATAGAGACGCGGATTCTGAACGTGGATGACGGGGAAGAGGGCAAACTGCTCCATTTAGCTCTGGAGCAGGACCCTGAAGTACAGGGGGCCCTCCTTTGTATGGACACAAAAACAGGTAAAATACGCGCAATGATAGGGGGGAGGGATTACAAGAAGAGTGAATTCAACCGGGCGACCCAGGCGAGGAGGCAACCCGGATCGGCCTTCAAACCCTTTATCTATACGGCAGCCTTCGACAAAGGAATGACCCCCTCCACCATTATCATGGATAATCCTATCATCTACAGGGACACTTTAAAGGATAGTTTCTGGAAACCTCAAAACTTCGAACAAAAATTTTACGGTCCCACACTCCTGAGAACGGGTCTCATCAAATCGAGAAACCTCGTAACTATTAAAATACTGAAGGATATCGGGATAGATTACGCGGCGGATTACGTGGCAAATCTGGGCATCAAATCCCCCCTGACAAGGGATCTCTCCATGGCGCTGGGGACCTCCGGAATAACGCTACGTGAAATGGTCGGCGCCTTCGGCGTCTTTGCGAATAACGGAAAGAGGGCGGAACCCTATTTCATAAAAAGGATCGTGGACAGGACCGGTCATGTCCTTGAAGAATACGAACCTGTGATTGAACAAGTTATAGATCCCAGGATAGCCTATATAACCTCCCACCTGCTTCAAAAAGTTGTCCAGGGTGGAACAGGCTGGCGTGTCAGGGCTTTAGGAAGACCCGTAGCGGGGAAGACCGGAACTACAAATGACCTGAAGGATGCATGGTTTTTAGGGTTTACCCCCTCTCTGGTTGCCGGCGTCTGGGTCGGGTTCGACGACCTGCGCCCCCTGGGGAAATATGAAACCGGTTCAAGGGCTGCAAGCCCCCTCTTCCTCTATTTCATGAAGGAGGCGCTTGCCGGAACGTCTATCGAGTTTTTCACTCCGCCAAAGGGCGTTGTGTTCGCCAAGATAGATCCGAAAACGGGATTACTGGCGAAACCCGATTCAAAGAAGTCTGTCTTTGAATGCTTCCTTGAAGGGACAGCTCCCACTAAATACGCGACAGAAGACAGCGAGTCCAAAGAGGAAGGCTTCTTCCGAGATGACCTGGATATGCTGCAACCTGACAGCGAAAAGGAGAAATGGCCGGAATAAATCAGGCGCTGCTGCTATTCTTTATGAATCCTTCCCAGTTTGAAGGCGGTAAGGAGGGCACAGAGGCCGGCAAGCCCGAGCATGACGAATGACCATCCCCAGGAGGAGTAATAACTGCCGTCCATTCTTACAGGGTTCGTCCAATCCAAAACCACACCAAACACGAGTGGCGATATGGCGCCGGCGCCAAATCCCAGCAAAGAACGGATGCCGAAAGCGGTCCCCAGGTAGGAGGGGGTAACTACTTCGGTTAAGGCAGCCGAAAGGACAGGAGAATCGCCTAATGAGGAAAAGGCATAGACAAACCCGATCCCGATAACAACAATCAGTGGCCAGCCAATAGACCATCCAAAAACAAAAGAACAGACTGTGCTAATTCCGGAAAGGATCATTATGACCCGGACACGCCCGAGGCGGTCGGATAGTGAACCCATAGTAAAAGATGCGATGAGTCCTGCCATGTGAAAGGATGCCGCCAGATAGGAACCAAAACCGGTTGCGCTGCTCAATTCTCCAGTACCATTCATGGCCAGCCAGCTGGCGAGGAATGCCGGGGTCCACGCCCACATTCCAAGGAGTTCCCAATTGTGAAACGTATAGCCGCCGATTAATAACATGGCCGGTTTGTTTTCCAGTATCTCTTTTTTAAACCTGTGCTTTTTTTGACGCCGCACCGGCGACACCCTGGTGTTTATGAGGGTAGCCCACGACAGGATCGCTCCCACAACTGGACAGATGCATGTCACGAGAAAGGAGAGCCTGTATCCGCCCAGGGGGATAGTCAATCCGCTTAATCCAAGCGACATAACGTATCCAAGAGATGTGCTCGCTATAAAAAAACCCGCCGCCATCCCCCTCTTCCTGGCCGGGTACTGGTCGGCAAGAATCATAAGGCCGGTCGTATAAGTACCTCCCAGAGAGAAGGCTAAAATCGTGTAAAGTATCAAGGCGGAGAGGTATCCACTGGCGAAAAAGGCAAAAACTAAAGCGAAGAAACCGCTGGCCAATACGGAGCCGAGATATAACGGCTTAGGCCCAACCCTATCGGCAAGACTGGAAAAGATAAACAAAGAGACCGCATAGCCTATCTGGTGGGCGCTGGCAATGGAACCCGCCTTCGATGCCGTCATCCCCCATTCCAGTTGAAGGATGGGGAGGGCTGCCGCGTATGTCATCGCAACGGTATAGGTAAATGTCCTTGCAGAACAAATTCCCGCAAGCCACCAATCAACTTTCACATTATCCCTCACTAATTGAAAACTGTATCCATATATCGTATTTATAGTGATTTCACAAATCGATAATCGGCTCTAAAAGAAATTTTTCGCCACGAATGGATGGCGAAACTAGATAAAATATTGATAAACCGTCAATAAATCCAGCATAAAACCGGGGGAAACAAAAAATTTTCTTGACAAAAGATTATTTTTGTATAATAGGTAGCGCAAATACAGTTTTAAGGGAAATATAATGATTCATCGGCTTTTGGTAGTATTGGTAAGCTTGGTCGTCGTAGTAGATACGGGGACCGTCGCTCGACCTTGCTGATGAAACAGGTAATCGAGCCGCGGGCCCCAAAGCCCGCGGCTTTTTTTATTTAAAAGGCCGCACCTCAACAGGGTTAGCGGCCTTTTTATTACTATAAGGAGCAAAAAGAGGGAAAGATGGAAAAAACAGGAGCCGACATACTTTTAGAGACCCTGGCGAAGGAAGGGGTCGAGGTGATCTTTGGTTATCCGGGAACAAACAGTCTGCCCATCCTTGATCGCATAAGCGACAGCCCCATAGATCACTACCTGGTGCGACACGAGCAGGCGGCGGCACATGCAGCCGATGGATATGCCAGGGCTACGGGCAAGGTGGGGGTATGTCTCTCCACATCGGGTCCCGGGGCGACAAACATGGTTACCGGAATCGCAACGGCCTACATGGATTCGACGCCATTAGTGGCACTAACGGCCCAGGTAACGACAGATCTTCTGGGGAGTGACGCCTTCCAGGAAACGGATATTATCGGCATTACAATGCCGATAACAAAGCACAGTTTCCTTGTAAACAGGGTCGAAAAGCTAGAATCTACACTGGAAGAGGCCCTGGAAATTGCAAGAAGCGGCAGACCGGGACCGGTGCTGGTCGACCTTCCAATAGACGTGATAACTGAGCGGTGCCAAAGCACGGGTAAAAAGAAGTCCGCACTTGCACAAAAGAAAACGGCCAACCGAAAAGAAATAACAGCCAAGGTACGGGAGATTTCCCGACACCTCAATGAGGCCGAAAGGCCTATAATCATGATCGGAGGGGGAATAAAGTTGGCCGACGCATGCATCCCCGTCAGTGAGCTTATAGAACAGGGACAGCTACCCTTCGTCACAACCATGATGGGTATAGGCTCCGTTCATTCTCCCAATGGCTTCAACCTGGGATTTATCGGAACGCATGGAAGCGAACTGGCCAACCGTGCAGTACACCAGGCCGATTTTATCCTGGCAGTGGGGACACGGTTCAGTGATCGAAGCACCTCAAAAATAGAGCAGTTCGCCCCCCTGGCAACCATAGCCCAGATAGACATCGATCCGACCTCCATAGGCAAGAATATAAAATCTGACATCGCCCTGGTCGCCGATATTTCAGAAGCGGTAAACGAACTCATCCCTCTGGTAAAGAAGAAAAAGCGGTCGCAGTGGTTGGAAAGAATTGAACGGGAAAGATCGAATATAGAGGGAAAACACCTTTCAAACGGTTTCGGACAGGTGGCAAAATTCATCAGAAAAGTGCAGGAGATCATGGGCGAAGACGCGATAGCCGTTGCAGATGTGGGTCTCAATCAGATCTGGACCCTCCATTCGTGGCGGAGCAATACGCCTCGCGGGCTTCTCACCAGCGGCGGTATGGGAACCATGGGATTCAGCCTCCCTGCGGCAATGGGCGCCAAGATAGGAAGCCCCGACCGCGAAGTGGTCGCTTTCTCCGGCGATGGCGGATTCTTCATGAACATCCAGGAACTGGCAACGGTCAGCTACTACAACCTGCCGGTAAAAATCATAGTCTTCAACAATGGCCATCTCGGCATGATTCGACAGTATCAGGATCTCTTTTATAATGCGCGTTTCAATGCCTGTGAACTGGGCGATAAAGTAGACATCAAGGCCGTCGCGCGGGGATTCGGCATCCCCGCTGAGAAGGTCTCGCTCGATAATTCCGTTGCCGGAATTGAAAAGATGCGCCGGGCACAAGGTCCCTATCTCCTGGAAGTGACCGTAGATCCGAACAATTATGTCTTCCCCATTATCCCGCCGGGAGGATCCAATATGGAAATGATATACGGAAGACAGAAATAGAAAGAGGGAGGAATATCGCAAAGATGGAAGATGAAATACACGTCATATCAATGCTGGTCCGTAACAGATCGGGGGTTCTCTCCCGCGTTGCCGGTGTCTTCGGAAGACTAGGTTACAATATAGAAAGCCTCTGTGTCGCGGAAATGACAAATCCCAAAATTTCCAGGATAACTCTCGTCAGCAGGGCCAATGCTGATTTTACCGAGAAGATAAAGAAGCAGCTTGATCGGCTCGTCGATGTCGTTGAAGTCACCGAGCTGACGCAAAGGCATTCTATTCAGAAGGAAATGATGCTGTTGGGAATATATATGAACTCAGAAAACCGCGAGGAAATCATGCAGGCCATCGCCATGTTCGGCTGCAAGATTGTTTCCATAAGGCAGAATTACTGCATTATCGAAAACGTAGGGAACAGAGGAGAAACGGAGACCATCCTCGCATACTTTGAGCCGATGGGCATAGAGGAACTTGCCAGAACTGGGATGATAGCTTTACAGCAACACAAGAACGGCAACGACGACGAACAGTAACATATGCCGTACGCAAGATGACGAGACATTGCACATTATTCTCACGACCGCTCATGAGAATATGCGATGATAAAACACAAAACATTTTTTTCTTGACAATATGGCGGGCAACTGTTAGTAATCACCCTTAATATAAGGAGTTTATAGAAAAATGTCAGAAACGGCCAACAAAAGGATCAAAGACATCGTCATAATTATCAACATAATTATCCTCATCTGCATGGGGGCTGGGTGATGGTTTGATCTTTTTGACATATTGACAAAAAAACCGTTACCGAGCCTGGTAACGGTTTTTTTATTTTAAAACACATAGAGGTTATTTAGATGAAGCTAACGGGAGCTCAGATTCTCATCAAGACATTAAAAGCAGAAGGGGTTGACACGATATTCGGATACCCCGGCGGGTCTGTACTCGACATCTATGACGAGCTTTACAGATCGGATATCAACCACATTCTGGTCCGACACGAGCAGGGTGCAGCCCATGCAGCCGACGGCTATGCCAGGACATCGGGCAAAGTGGGCGTGTGTCTCGTTACCTCGGGACCGGGAGCCACCAATACGGTTACCGGAATTGCAACGGCATATGCCGACTCTATTCCCATGGTAATATTGACGGGACAGGTGCCGACCCCCTTCATCGGAAGCGATGCATTCCAGGAAGCCGATATAATGGGTATAACAAGGCCCTGCACAAAACACAATTTCCTGGTGAGAAAGATAGAGGACCTCTCGAAAACGATCAGGGAAGCCTTTTCCATCGCGCGGTCGGGGCGCCCGGGACCGGTCCTGGTAGATCTTCCGAAGGATGTCATTCAGGCGCAGCTGGAAGAGGACAAAACCATAGCCGCAAAACCAAAATCGGAAGATGGGGGAAAGTCTCCTGACAGGGAAGCCCTCAAACAGGCGCTGGAAATGATAGTAAAGTCTAAAAAACCTGTCATTCTCACAGGTGGGGGAATCATTCTCGGAAACGCGTCGGAGGATCTGCAAAAATTCGTCAAAAAGGTAAAAGTCCCTGTGGCATCCACCCTGATGGGAATCGGGGGATTCCCGGGAACCGATCCCTTATGGCTCGGAATGACCGGCATGCACGGCACATACTATGCGAACATGGCGATATCAAACTGCGATCTTCTGATAACCCTGGGAACCCGTTTCTCGGACCGCATAACGGGAAAAATTGCGAATTTTGCCTCAAAGGCCAACCTGATCCAGATTGACATAGACGCGGCATCGATCAATAAGAATGTGCTGGTCGATATCCCCATTGAAAGTGACTGCAAGACCGCCCTGGTGCACCTGAACAAACTGCTTGACGAAAATGGCTTTGCCATCCCCGGAGAAGAACGGGAAAAATGGATTGATCAACTCGGGCAATGGAAGGCCCATGCCCCGCTCTCTTACTGTAATAGCGAAAAAATCAAACCCCAGTGCGTCATAGAAACGCTTTATAACCTTACGGAAGGAGAGGCAATCATAACGACTGAGGTGGGCCAGAACCAGATGTGGGCGGCACAATTTTATCATTTCGATCACCCCAACACCTTCCTGTCGCCCGGCGGGCTGGGGACCATGGGCTATGGCCTCCCCGCCGCCATTGGAGCGCAGATTGCCTTCCCCGAAAAAACAGTTGTTGACATAGCGGGCGACGGCAGTATACAGATGAACATTCAGGAGCTTGCAACAGCGGTCAATTACAAACTCCCCGTCAAGATCGTGATACTTTATAACGGATATCTCGGCATGTTACGGAAGTGGCAGGAACTCTTCTACGGGAAACGTTACTCCCACTCGTATATCAGAAATTCACCGGATTTCGTAAAGCTGGCAGAGGCGTACGGCGCTCTCGGACTGAGGGCCACGCGGCCTGAGGAGATAGAACCCACGCTTAAGAAGGGCCTCGAGTCTCCTCTCCCGGCGGTGATGGATTTTCACGTCGAGCCGGAAGAGAATGTGTTTCCCATGGTAAAACCGGGGACGCCGCTTGTTGAAACAATAATCAACAGTGAAGAACTACGATAAGAGAGGAAAGGATTTTACGGAATGGGCGAGAAAGATAGGACGCTAACACTTCTGGTGGATAACAAACCGGATGTCCTGGCCAGAATTGCGGGCACTTTCAGCGGACGGGGATTCAACATAGAGAATATCAGCGCAAACATAACATTGAATCCCGATATCACAAAGATTATAATCGTCACGACCGGCGACAGGGCCACCGTCACAAAGATCAGAAATCAGATCAAGAAAATCGTAGACGTACGCAATGTCTCCTATTTAAAGACAAAAAAGTCTGTTCAAAGAGAGATGATCCTGGCAAAGATAAACTTTACCGAAGATAACAGAGAAAAAATACTGGCAGCCATAGAAGAAATGGAATGCCGGGTGGTCAACCAGGAGGCGGACGCCTTCATAGTCGAGGCGACAGGGAAGAAAGACGAAATCGATCGAATCCTGTTGCACTTTCAATCTCTCGGCATGGAGGACTTCACAAGATCGGGAAAGATAGCGTTATAATTAATAATATATAAAGGAGTGTAAATATGGCGAAAATGAATATTGGTGGTGTAGTAGAGGATGTTATCACATCCGAAGAATTTACCCTGGACAAGGCACGTGAAGTCTTAAAGGACGAAACGATAACGATCCTGGGATACGGTGTCCAAGGACCGGGTCAGGGCCTGAACATGATCGATAACGGCTTCAACGTAATCATAGGACAGAGGGAGAGCGAAAAGATTTATTGGGATAAGGCAATTGCCGACGGTTTTGTCCCCGGTGAAACGCTTTTCCCGATTGAAGAAGCAGCCAAAAGGGGAACGATCATCCAGTTCCTCCTGTCCGACGCGGGACAGAAGATCATTTGGCCCAGCGTCAAAAAGTGTCTAAACGAGGGAGACGCCATGTATTTTTCACACGGTTTTTCCATCGTCTACAAAGATCAGACCGGCGTCATTCCTCCGGAGAATGTAGATGTCATCATGGTAGCGCCCAAGGGATCCGGCCTTTCCGTGCGGAGAAACTTCCTCGACGGCAGCGGCATCAATTCGAGTATGGCCATTTTTCAGGATTATACGGGTCGTGCCTTTGACAGAACATGCGCTATCGGAATCGCTATCGGTTCGGGATATCTTTTCCCCACCACTTTCGAACAGGAGGTATACAGCGATCTCACGGGAGAGCGCGGCATACTCATGGGATGCCTGGCAGGCGTCATGGAGGCCCAGTACAACTGCCTCAGGGCAAACGGACACAGCCCCAGTGAATCCTTTAATGAAACAGTTGAAGAGTTGACGCAGAGCCTGATCAGGCTTGTCGCGGAAAACGGTATGGACTGGATGTATGCCAACTGCAGCACAACGGCACAGAGGGGAGCCCTCGACTGGAAAGACAGATTCCGCGATGCCGTGGTACCCGTTTTCGATAAACTCTATGAAAGCGTCAAATCGGGGAAGGAGACACAGATCGTGCTCGAAGTCAACAGCGCCCCCGACTACAGGGAAAAGCTGGAAAAAGAATTGGCAGTAATAAAAAATATGGAAATGTGGCAGGCAGGATCTGTTCTGCGTTCACTGAGACCGGAGAACAGAAAAAAATAATGAGGTAAGCTATGAGAAGCGATTTAATGAAGAAGGCGCTGGAGAGAGCGCCCCATCGATCTCTATTCAAGGCCATGGGATATACCGATGAAGAGATTTCCAGACCGATGATCGGAGTCGTCAATTCGGCAAACGAGATAATCCCCGGGCATATTCATCTCGATACGATCACAGAGGATGTCAAGGCGGGTATTCGCCTGGCCGGCGGAACTCCCATAGAATTTCCCGCCATCGGGGTATGCGACGGGATCGCAATGGGTCATAAAGGGATGAAATACTCCCTCGCCAGCCGAGAAGTAATCGCCGATTCCGTCGAGATCATGGCCACGGCACATCCCTTTGACGGACTCGTCATGATAACCAATTGCGACAAGATCGTCCCCGGCATGTTGATGGCAGCCATGCGTCTCAACATCCCCACCATATTCATCAGCGGCGGACCCATGCTCGCAGGGAGGCACAACGGAGAAGCGGTTGATCTGATCACAGTCTTCGAGGGTGTGGGGAAAGTAAAATCGGGCGCCATGACGGACGGGGAACTGAAGGAACTGGAGGATAGCGCCTGTCCCGGTTGCGGTTCCTGTGCCGGTATGTTTACGGCAAATTCCATGAATTGTGTTACCGAGGCTCTGGGTATGGGACTCCCCGGAAACGGAACGATACCGGCGATCCTTGCTGCCAGAAGACGCCTGGCGAAAGAGGCGGGCATGCAGATCATGGAACTGCTCAAAAAGGATATAAAACCAAGGGATATAGCAACCCTTGACGCCTTTAAGAATGCCATTGCCATGGATATGGCGCTGGGCTGTTCGACAAACACGGTTCTGCACATTCCCGCAATAGCGCATGAGGCGGGGATTACCCTGGACCTCGACATCTTCGATAAGATCAGCCAGGAAACAGCCAACATCTGTTACCTGAGCCCTGCCGGGCCTCATCATCTTGAAGACCTCGATGCGGCGGGCGGCGTTCAGGCCGTCATGAAGGAAATCAGCAAGCTGGGCGCCATTTATACCGATGCCCTGACCGTTACGGGAAAGACCGTGGGGGAAAACATAAAGGATGCCGCTATCAAGAACAGTACGGTGATACGGTCTGTCGAAGAACCCTACAGCAAGGAAGGCGGGATCGCAATCCTGAGGGGCAATCTGTCCCCCGACGGCTGTGTGGTGAAACAATCCGCCGTAGCGCCCGACATGAAGGTAAATGAGGGAAAGGCCCGCGTGTTCGATTCAGAAGAAGAGGCCTTCGATGCCATTCTGGGTGGAAAAATAAACGCCGGTGACGTTGTGGTCATTCGCTACGAGGGACCAAAGGGTGGACCGGGAATGAGAGAAATGCTCTCTCCCACATCGGCCATCGTGGGTATGGGTCTCGACAAATCGGTTGCCCTCCTGACGGACGGACGATTCAGCGGGGGAACGCGAGGCGCCGCCATCGGACACGTCTCGCCGGAAGCGGCGGAAGGAGGTCCTATCGGTCTGATTATGGAAGGCGATGTCATCTCGATCGACATCCCCAATAAAAAAGATCGAGCTGAAAGTGGACAAAGAAGAACTGGAAAAGCGGAAGAAAGCCTTCAGTCCATTACAGCCGAAGATTAAAACGGGCTATCTTGCCCGGTATGCCAAAATGGTTACGTCGGCAAGTACGGGCGCCGTATTCAAGGATTGAAAAAGTTCACCTATTCCGGACAAAAAAAGGCCTTCCCCAACGGGAAGGTCTTTTTTTTTGCATCTTGGGTTAAGTTGATGAACCGCCGCATAAACACCCCCTCATCGGGACCTTCCTAATTTTCTTGCTCAAGACAGACTCCTGTGATAACTTTCACGAAAAAGCTTGGAGGGGTGCCTTATGAAGAGATATCTGTTTTGTCTCCTTCTGACTCTTATACTTTTCCTCCCCCTTTCCGCCGGGGCCGTTGTGGTGGAGGAAACAGCAGGAGCCTGTTTTGAAAAGGGAACAAGTCTCGAAAAAGAGAAAAAATACAAAGAGGCGATCGAGGCATTTACACGGGCTATCGAAATCGACTCCCAATTACTCGGCGCCTATCTTAAGAGAGGTAAGATATATTTTACGCTTGATCGCACCGAATGCCTGAAGAGCCTGAAGGATTTCACCACGGTTATAGATGTCGATGAGGATAACGCCGACGCCTATTACGAAAGGGCGCTTATCAACTTCTACATTATCAATAACGAACAGGGAAGAAAGGACATGGAGAAGGCCGCGAGTCTGGGACATAAAGACGCCCGGGAATGGCTTAACCCGCCCGAAAAAGAAGAAAAGGTAACCTATGCGGCAAAGGAAACGGTTGAGCAGGAAACCGCTTCGGAATCAGAAACTGAGCCTGTGATCACATTCGACTACAATTCAACGATA
>JAUVXT010000264.1 GCA_030603465.1 Deltaproteobacteria bacterium | reverse complement strand
GAACCATGACGTATATTTTTCTATGTCAGCCTTATGGGCCTGCACCAGTTCAGGCGTATTGTTCTCCTCTATCAGTTCAATGAATCCTTCCCGGAGTTTCTTGGCTTTGGCCATATCCGTCAAGTAGTGCGTGTACATCTGTTTTACCTGTTTCGACTCAATGACCTCTTTCCCGTCTTTGGTGGGTTTTTCAAGATATAAGCCCACGGCATAGACCTTTATAAACAGCTTCTTCAGATATGCCACCCCATTCAGTTTGAGGGTTTTGCCATTGACAACCTTTTCTCCCGGAAATTTGACTCCCAGGACTTCCATATCTCCCGCATATCCAACTCCGGCAAAGACCACTAAAAAAAGTGCAGCTACAGAAATAACAAAAAGCTTTTTCATTTTTTCCACCTCCTTTTTTTACATGCCGCGCTTTTTGTATCTTAAACTGTTAACATATGTCAAGAAAATCGGTATGTGATATTTGTGCAACATGATGATGGTATTCTCTATCTGAACGGAACAGCGAGCGCATTCCCCGCAACGTGTTGCGGGGAGCTTCAATCAGTGTAATATCCATCTAAATCTCATAGTAAAGATGAAAACCATTGATTAATGTAGCATCCATGCAGATATTTCCTCCGGTAGAAATGAGTATTACACGAGAAATAGTATCCCTGTTTCATGTCAATCGGTATGGTTTACCATCCCATATTTCCGCAAATCAGGACATATCCTTTATTCAGGATTTCTTGGGTGCCTCAAGCAGTTTCATGATTCTGTTGGCAGGGATGGCAAATCCGATATTCCGGGCACACGCATAAACCGCCGGATTAATGCCCACAGGTTTGCCGTCAAGATTAAAAAGGGTACCGCTGTTTCCTGGATTGATGGACGTGTCGGTCTGTCAACTTAAAGGCTAAAGAGGCAAAATGATTATTGCCTGGCTCGGATACATGGGCATCTAACGTAGTAAGATAGCACGTTTCCCCATGATGGTAAACTCAAAGCTACATGTCTTGCCTCTTTTGAATCCCATGAGCCATCATGAGTCTTGCCAGCTCCTCACAGGACTGTGTGCCTACTAACGTTGTGTCATTCAGCACAAAAGTGGAAACGGCGCTGATTCCCCTCTCTAGATGAAACGGCTTTTTTCGCAGGAATTAGTACATAATTTCCCTGTAAGGGGTACATCTGATTGTGATGAGTCTGACTTATTCAAGTTACACTTTCGATAATACGCTTTCGGGAATAATTGTGAAGGATTTTGTATGTTTCCCGGGTGCATGCATGAAGACAATAACCATCCTCTTTTGTTAACAATCTCTTTCGGCAACTATACACCAAAACTGAGGGTGAAATTTTTTCATCATTTTATGCTTGACAATGAAATAGCTTTATGCTTAAGTGCAGATCAACTTTTTAGAGAAGGATTTTTTAATGGGTAGACATAGCCATAACAAAAATTATTTTAGCTATTTTTGGTATTTTTTTGGCACATCGGTCTGCCCGCTGCTTAGGAAAAAGTAACAAGCTACAATAAATAGCAAATAAGCAAGGCCATGGGCAGATCGAAAGGATCTGCGCCATGGCCTTTTTTGTTTTTGGGCCATGGTTGTTGAGAAGAAACCATGGCCTTTTTTTGAAGGAGGATAGGAAAGGTGATTATCGTGATGAAAAAGAGTGCGACAGAAGATGAGACAGCACATGTGATTAACTGGATCGAATCGATCGGTTACAGCGTCCATCCATCGCATGGTGTAGAACGTACAATAATAGGTGCCGTGGGAGACAACCGGGGAAAAGAAAATCTGAAATTAGTGTTGTCCCTTCCCGGCGTTGAAAAGACGATCCCCATCTTAAAGCCTTACAAACTGGCCAGTCGGGAGTTCAAAGAGGATAATACGCTGGTAACTGCGGGAAATATCAAGATAGGCGGCCCCGATTTTGTCGTCATGGCCGGACCCTGTTCCGTTGAAAACGAGGAACAGATGATGGAAAGCGCATTCATCGTCAAAAAGGGGGGTGGACATGTGATAAGGGGCGGCGCCTTCAAGCCGAGGACATCTCCCTACAGTTTCCAGGGTCTCGAGGAGGAGGGGTTAAGGATTTTACGGAAGGCTGGAGACAAGACGGGCCTTCCCATTATCACCGAAGTGATGAACACCTCCGATGTGGATTTAGT
Source organism: Deltaproteobacteria bacterium (assembly GCA_030603465.1). Classification (GTDB taxonomy): domain Bacteria; phylum Desulfobacterota; class Syntrophia; order Syntrophales; family UBA2210; genus JAFGPZ01. Next base: position 1,319 of record JAUVXT010000264.1, on the reverse strand, counting down.
GGAAGAGTATACCGATATCCTTCAGATAGGCGCCCGAAATGTCCAGAATTTTGCCCTCCTGAAAAAGGTGGGAAAGGCGAAAAAACCGGTACTCCTCAAGCGGGGGATGATGACAACCATCGAAGAACTTCTCATGTCGGCCGAATATATACTGTCCGAGGGGAATGAAGGTGTGATACTCTGCGAGCGGGGTATACGCACCTTTGAAACGGCGACGCGCAATACCTTGGATATCAGCGCCGTTCCCGTCTTGAAGGATCTTTCCCACTTGCCGGTTATCATCGATCCCAGTCACGCATCGGGTCACTGGAAGTATGTTGCGCCCTTGACAAAGTGTGCACTGGCCGTGGGGGCCGACGGCATTATCATCGAGGTTCATCCCGAGCCGGCAAAGGCAATGTCCGATGGATTACAGTCTCTGAAACCGGAAAAATTCTATCAGCTCATGGATGAAATCAGGAGGCTTGAAAAGCCCCTGAGAAAGGATGCGCAGGTATTGTGATGAATCGTATACGTGTAAATGTCGGGCAACGTGCCGACTTTTCATACGAAATCTGCATCGGCAATAATATTTTTGATCGCATGGGACTCGTAATCCAGAAGAGAAATTGTGCCGATCGCTATATAGTTATTTCAGACTTCACAGTATCCGCTCTTTATGGTGATGCGTTCATGGCGATCCTGAGAGAGGTGAATCTAACCGTCGATCTCATCGAATTCCCGGCGGGTGAGAAATCAAAAGATATCAATCAGGTGCTGTCAATTGCGCAGCAGCTTATTGCACTCGGTGCCGACAGAAACTCGGCCCTGATAGCTCTGGGGGGTGGTGTCACCGGTGATATAGCCGGCTTTGTTGCCTCAATCTATATGAGATCCATTCCCTGTATTCAGGTTCCGACGACGCTGCTTGCCCAGGTTGACAGCAGCATAGGCGGCAAGACGGGAATCGACCTCCCCGAGGGGAAGAACCTGCTGGGCACCTTTTCCCAGCCAAAGATGGTCCTGACAGACCTCCATTTCCTGGACACACTGCCCGAAAGGGAATTCAATAATGGCTTGGCAGAGATTATCAAGTACGGCATTATCGATGATCTGGAGTTCTTTCAATTACTGGAGAATGGTGTGAGAGATATAAAAAAGCGCGACGCTGAACTCCTGGCAACGATTGTGGGTAGATCGTGCAGGATAAAGAAAGAGATCGTGGAGATGGATGAGCATGATCGCGGATTGCGCCGCATTCTGAACTTTGGTCACACAATCGGCCACGCCGTCGAGTCGGCATCGGACTACACGATTTCCCACGGAAACAGCGTTTCGAT
>JAUVXT010000010.1 GCA_030603465.1 Deltaproteobacteria bacterium | reverse complement strand
GGAAGATACATACCGACATGGAAAGGGGATTTATCAGGGCAGAGGTTCTGAGTTATAACGATTTCATTACGGTTAAAGGTATGTCAGAGGCGAAAGAGAAGGGACTTATCAGAATCGAGGGAAGAGATTATCCTGTTTGCGATGGCGACATCGTTTACTTCAGGTTTAATGTATGATCATACAAATTCCGCTCTCTAGATGCCCAAAAGGGTGAATGGGAGGCATTTGCCTTTTTCCATTCACCCTTGTCATAAAGAGATCTTTGAATTCCTGTTTATCATTTACCGATCTGTCCATCATGAGCATCGAGTACGAAAAAGTGATAAAAGCAACTTATCACCAAGAGAAATCAGAGAGTATTAAATCTTCTTACATCGCGCATCAGGAATTTTCAAAGGTCTCAGTATATATAAACTGAAAGGTCCATATTGGGATACCTTTCTGATTCGCGGGGGGGGGCATGCCGATGGGTGGAAAGGAGGGAACAATAAAACCACCCACCGACAATACTTTTAATCATCCAATGATAAATCTGAGAGGAAAAAATTATTGCTCAAACGTTTTTTCTTTTCCTCTGAACTTTCTTTTCCGTTTTCTCCAACCGTTGAGGTGAAAAAACCAGAGTCATTGTTCCTGGTCTCATCGGATTTCAAAAGAGTTGATTTATTATCATTGATTGTATGGTCTGTTTTTTCCTCGTCACTCTTTTCCATCGTTCAATCCTTTGAGAGAATCATATAATTACTATATCATATGGCTTATGTATTATTCAGAGAACTCTTTTATTTGCCATACAGATATTGCAAGGAAGGTGCCACAGCAGGACAGAATCTAAAATATTTTCACTTTTAATAAAAAATATCATATAAAAAACTACCTGAAAATAAAAAACTACACATATTCAATATGTTATTCCTGTCTTTAGTAATATTTCACTGCCAGGTTATCTGTAGTTTCACATCATAATCAATCAAATTCGTCATTTTACAATCCGATAAATGATGGCCGCAAACAAAAAAATGTGTGCTAAACGCACACATTAAGCAGGATTATGCGGGAAGTTCTTTGCCTGTGTGGAATGCGCGACATAGTGCGCCTTTAGAACGCACCGTTCTATGATCGCACGCCAGATTGTGAATCCGATGTTTTCTACAGGCCTACTGTCTTTCCAAGCTTTTTGAGTTCACGTATCAATGTGTACCGTGATATGTTCAGCAGCTTTGCCGCCGCCGTTTTGTTCCTGCTGCTCGATTCAAGGGCCTTTAAAATGAGCTCTTTTCTGACCGTATTTGTCATTTTACTTACCATTGCCTTATAATCCAGGGGATAAGAAAACCTGACAGGAATGGATTCCTCCATCTCCATTCCCACCACTTGTGCTGGTTTACTTACGAGTTCTGAAGGAAGATTTTTGGATTCAATGGTGGTGCTCACATGCTGAAGTATCATGACCCTTTCTATTATATTTCTCAGCTCTCTGACGTTTCCGGGCCACGAATATTTTTTTAGAATCTCTTCGGCTTCACGCGTAAAGCCCTTCACCCCTTTATTAAATTTCACATTGAACTCTCCGACATAATAGTATGCAAGGGAAAGTATGTCTTCATTCCTTTCCCGGAGCGGCGGAATATTAATCGGAACAACACTTATTCTGTAAAAAAGATCTTCCCGGAAGGTTCCTTCGGCAACCCTTTCGGCAAGATTCCTGTTTGTTGAAAAGACAAACCTGACATCCACCGGTATCGATTCAGTTCCTCCCAGTCTCCGCACGCAGTTATCCTCAAGCATGCGCAGAAATTTAGCCTGAGCCGAAAGCCCCATCTCCCCTATCTCATCTAACAGTAAAGTGCCGCCACTGGCATATTCCAGGAGGCCGATTTTTCGTTTTCTTGCATCTGTGAACGCACCGGCTTCATATCCAAAGAGTTCGCTTTCCAGTAAAGTCCCCGGAATAGCCGCACAATTTACGTCCACGAAATGTTTTGATTTTCTATTGCTCTGTCTATGAATGGCTCTCGCTATCAGTTCCTTTCCGGTGCCACTCTCGCCCTGAACCAGCACGTTCGTATCGTGTCCGGCTACATCTCTTATCATATTGAATATTTCCAGAATCTTACTTGAACTTCCTATAATGTTATGGAAACCCATCAACTTGTATTCTCTCTCTTTCAGCGACTCAACCTCTGTCTTCAGTGACTTTGCCTTAAGAGAAAGCAATGAATGCATGATTGCGCCGTCATAAGATACGGCAACATTCTTGGTAAGTATGTCCAGTATTTTCTTCTCGTCTTCACTATAAGTTCCCTCCCTTTTCGCAAGGTAAAGGGCGCCCTTAAATTTATCTTTTATCATCAGGGGTATCGCTATTTCGGCAGGATATCCTTCGAAAAAGAATGGTGTATCGAAACGCTGGAAAAGGTTCTGGCATATTATCGTTTCTGTGTCCAGCGCCTTTCTTATGATGCTGTCATCAAGCCTCGAAAAATATCTATTGTTTTTCTCTGTGTAAACACCTTCCCCGTCACTTATAAGGCTTTTATCCTTCTTAATATCCAGAAAGTACAAAATCGCCTTCTCTGAACCGCCTATTTTTTTAGCGCTTTCTATGACAATTTCGTGTATCCTATCAAGGTCATAGGTGGCATTCAGTTTAGACACAGCTTCCTGCAGCATCAGGAGCCACTCAATTCGCCTGCTGTTGTCTTCAAATAGTTTGGCATTATGTATTACTATACTCACTTGATTTGCAAAAGTTAAAAGGATGCTGATCTCCTCAGATAAGAGCTCTGTTTTCTCCTTCGACCACACGGAAATAATTCCCATTACCTCTTCATCTATCTTCAAGGGTGCATAGAAGCTGGATCCTCTTCTGTAAACCCTGGTAATTTTTCTGTCTGTCTCCGTAATCCTCGGATCCGTTTCTGAATCTTCCAGTACAATATAATTTCCCGTTTTAGCCACCATGGTTTCCAGACAATCGTGTTTCTTCAGATTCAGATTCATCTCAGAGGCAAAGGCCCTCTTCGCCTCCTCGGGACTGTAGTTTTTAACTACCTTTGTAACCAGATTTTCCTTCGCGTCATCGAGAAGGCAAATCATGCCCCGCTGAAATCCCATCGTGTCCACCACTTCATCCAGGATTTTCTGCAGGATGTCATTCAGGCTGGATTGGGTTGTAACGAGGGTACTGATGCGGAAGAAGCAATCCAGTATCCGTTCAGTTGAATAAAAAAAACCGCGTGGCATTTATTTACGCTCCAAAATGGTCTTCAAGCGAGAAAACTGACTTTTTACGAGTGCGTCTTCTTTAGCTCTTGTCATATTTTAAAAATTGCATTGAAAAGGTGCCTCTACCCTGAGTAGAGGAACGAAGATCCGTCGAATAGCCAAACATCTGTTCAAGCGGAACCCTGGCCTTTATCTCGGTAATAGAACCCTTATTGGTTATATTTCCCACTTCTCCCTTTCTTGCATTGATATTTCCTATAACCTCACCCATAAATTCGCTTGGAGCGATTATATCCACCATCATGACAGGCTCAAGTAAAATGGGGTTTCCCTTTGAACACCCGTCTCTAAAGGCGGTGGCGGCGGCAATCTTGTATCCCAGTTCCGTAGATTCTCCCTCTTTGAAGGAACCGCCTGTGACCCTTATTGTCACATCTGTAACAGGATAGCCCGCCACTACGCCCGATGAAGTCGCATCCATAATCCCCTCTTCAATGAATTCATAAAATTCGGCGGAAATCTGGTCGTCATCTATCTCCTTTATTACGCGCAATCCCCCTCCCCGCTCACCGGGTTCCAGGCATAATACAACATGGCCGTAATGTTTCTTCTCTCCCAGCTCTTTGCTGAAAATCCCTTCGATTTCAGTCCTCTTCTCTATGGTCTCCCGGTAGACGACTTTAGGTTTTCCCACATTTACGTTGGTATTGAACTCTCTTTTGAGTCTATCGGTCACAATATCCAGATGGAGTTCTCCCATTCCCGAAATAACGGTCTGCGCGGTTTCCTTCTCATATTTTACTTTGAGGGTAGGGTCTTCATGGGCAAGCTTTGCCAGCGCTAATATTAATTTTTCCTGATCCTGAGGGGTTTTGGCTTCAATCGCCTGGCTTATTACCGGCGCATAAAATTCTATAGGTTCCAGGACAATAGGGTTCGATTCATCACACAGCGTGTCTCCTGTCGACGTTTCCTTTAATCCCACCGCCGCCAGTATATTCCCAGCGCCTGCCTCTATGACACGCTCTCTTTTATTTGCATGCATCTTCAGTAGTCTGGCAACACGCTCTCGTGTTTTTTTGCCGGGGTTATATACGTCATCGCCCGCTCTTATCTTTCCTGAATATATTCTCAGATAGGTGATCTTTCGCCCCTCATCCATCATGACCTTGAATGCAAGGGCGGAAAATTTCTCTTTATTGCTGCTTTTACGGTTTTCTTTTTCCTGAGTCTGCGGATTGACCCCTTCGATGGGGGGAATATCCTCGGGAGAGGGGAGGAACTTAACAACCGAGTCGAGCACCTGCTGTATTCCTTTGTTCCTCAAAGCCGTACCACACATAACAGGAACCAGTTTCAGGGAGATTGTAGCCTTTCTTATCGCCTCCATTATCTCCTTCGCGGTAATATCGATCCCTTCGAGATACTTTTCAGCAATGGCTTCATCGACTTCCGCCATTGCCTCTATCATCTTTTCCCTGTATTTCTTTGCCCGGGGCTCCATTTCGGGAGGAATATCCGAATAGTTATAGTCGATTCCAAGGGTGTCATCATCCCATGTAACGACCTGCTGCCCTATGAGATCGACGATGCCTTCAAATCTGTCATTTTCATAAACCGGTATCTGGATCGGCAGCGGTATGGAGTTGAATCTTTTGGCCATCATTTTTATGGCGCCGAAATAATCGGCCCCCGGTCTGTCCATTTTGTTTATAAAGGCAATCTTGGGGACACCGTATTTGTCTGCCTGATGCCAGACAGTCTCCGATTGGGGTTCCACGCCACCGACAGCGCAAAACACCGCCACCACGCCATCCAAAACCCTGAGACAGCGCTCCACCTCTATCGTAAAGTCCACATGCCCCGGCGTATCAATGATATGAATCTCCTGGTTCTCCCAGTTACAGGTTGTAACGGCAGAAGTAATAGTTATTCCCCGTTCCTGTTCCTGCGGCATCCAGTCCATGACGGCCTCGCCATCATGCACCTCCCCCATTTTATGAGATCTCCCCGTATAAAAGAGTATCCGCTCCGTTACTGTTGTCTTCCCGGCATCAATATGTGCGACTATTCCGATGTTTCTTATCTGTGATGTCTTTGCCTGTGCAGTCATTGTTCCTGTCTCTGATCCCTATATACGACTCTTAACTATCAATTCTCTGTTCATTGAAAAGGGATGTCTCGTATCGATATGCCCCTTTATTGTTTTTAAATCTCTCCCTTCCATAAGTATCTGTACTTTCTTTATGCCCTTTACATTGGCAACGAGGGTATTCGTCAGGGAATATATCGTCATCATCTCGCTGGCGCTTCCGCCCGGATGGAGACTGCTTAACTTATTGGAAAAATTCACACGTGCTGTTTCATTCCTCACCTTAATATCCTCTATTTCCACACCTTCAGGAAAGGTTCTTACAAGATCGGTATGCGGCCCCTCTATCAGGGCCTTTACCAGTTCCCTCGCCTGATCTGTAATTTCTTTTTCCCGGGGTATATATCTCTCCTCGGCGACAAGAAATCTTTCATTGGAATCCGAAAAGTACAGCTGCACTTTTTGCTTCTCCTTCTTTTTTGTCGCAACCGATTTTCCTGTAGCCGGAGGATATATTTTATCAAAGAGAGAAACAAAGAAAAAAACGAGAAATACCACCGCAACCAGGATCATAATGGAAAGGAAAAACCTCCGCGTATATCTCTTCTTCTGCTTTGCCTTGATATGTCTTTCTTTCGTTTTCCTCTTTGATCCCATATTCTGTCAGTCTCCTTTTTAATGAACCTGTATATTTATGGTAATTTTTACATACTGTCAAGACTATAGGGGTAATTGCCCAAAATAAAATTGAAGTTCCCCGCAACAAGTTGCGAGGAATGCGCTCGCTGTTCAGTTCAGTTTAGCGGACATTATAACACTTTGAGCCAATAACCCGGTGAAACGGAATTTAAAAAGCCATGATCACAGCGGTGACCATGGCTTTTATATAATACTTGGTTCTTTCGTAATAAAGGTGTTAAAGCATAAATATCTTCGAGCGGTCATTAAGATGTTTATGCTGCGGTTCACCAACCGAAACGCGAAAGAGGTGAGATTTTTTACATCATCTCAAAGATGCCTGCAGCCCCCATACCGCCTCCGACACACATGGATACGATACCCCTCTTTGCCTTCCTTCTCTTTAACTCATGAAGAAGCTGCGCCGTAAGCTTGGCGCCTGTACACCCGAGGGGATGTCCGAGCGCAATGGCACCTCCATTTGGATTAATATCACCTGTCTCCAGCCTCTTTTCAAGGCCAAGCTCTCGTATACAATAAAGTGCCTGGGAAGCGAAGGCCTCATTTATCTCAAAGAGATCGATATCCTTGCTCTTTAATCCCGCCATCTTTAAAACTTTAGGGATTGCGACAGAGGGGCCTACGCCCATTTCTTCCGGCTTACATCCAGCCACAGCGTAGTGAGTTAACCTGGCAAGAGGTTTCAATCCCAGTCCCTTTGCCTTTTCAGCCGCCATAACAAGAGTAAATGCGGCCCCGTCGGTCATTTGAGAGGAATTAGCCGCCGTAACGGAGCCTCCTTCCTTAAATGGCGATTTAAGTTTTGCCATACCTTCCAGCGTGGTGGGCCATCGCACGCCGTCGTCCATATCAAAGACCACCCACTCCTTTACCTTCTTGCCATGCTTGTTCACTGTGTATTTAACAGCATTGATGGGAATGATCTCTTTCTTGAATTTACCCGCCTTTATCGCCTCATGGGCTCTTCTGTTGCTCTCCATCCCGAATTGATCCTGATCTTCCCGGGATACTTTATAATTGGCCGCGACATTTTCGGCAGTCACTCCCATGGAGACATAGGTATTCGGAAGATCTCCCCACTCGGGATGAGGCCGGAACATGCCTCCGCCCATCGGTATATGGGTCATAGATTCTGCGCCTCCCGCTATGACAACATCGGACCAGCCAACGTTTATCTTCGCAGTGGCATCGGCAATCGCCTGCAGCCCGGAAGAACAGAAGCGGTTGATCGTCATTCCCGACGCAGTAACAGGCAAACCGGCACCGAGGGCCACAACTCTTCCCACGTTCATCCCCGTCTCCGCCTCGGGAAAGGCGCACCCGCATATGAGATCATCCACGTCTTCAGGTTTCAGCTTCGGAGCTCTCTCCATCAGTCCCTTCACTACCTGTATCCCTATTTCATCAGCCCTTGTATGGGCAAGCCCCCCTCTCTTATAACGCCCGCCGGGACTCCTTACGGATTCAATGATAACAGCATCTCGCATTATACTTCCTCCTTATTTTCCATAACGACCCGGTTCCTTTAATTGCGAAACCGAGGCGGTCTATTTTTAATTACGCAGCGGCCTTCCCTTCATGAGCATGTGCATAATCCTGTCTTGCGTCTTCGATTCGCCGCAAAGGCTCAGGAATGCATCCCTCTCCAGATCGAGGATGTATTCTTCCGTAACATATGTCCCTTCGGAGCAGTCACCTCCGGAAATAATCTCGGCAAGTTTTGTCGCCACATGGACATCGTAATCGGAAATAAAGTTTCCGCGCCTCATGTTATAGAGAATAGCCGCGGCCATACCTTTGAAATTGTCTCCCATGACGGGTATTCGAGATGGCTTCGGTTTGCTGTAGAATTTTGATAATCCAAGGGCAATCCCTTTCGCATCCCAGATCTGATGATCGCGGTTAAGGCTTATACCTTCTGTCTTTCTGATATATCCCAACTCGATGGCCTCCACGGCGGAAGTGGCGACCTTCGCCATTCCGATATTTTCGAAGACCTTCTGGTAATATGTCTGGAGATTCAGGCCGTTTTCGATTGCGCCGTCGGGTATTCCCTCGGTGCATCTGACCATCAACTCCTTGGTGCCGCCTCCCGCAGGGATAACGCCGACTCCAACCTCCACCAATCCCATGTAAGTCTCTCCACAGGGTTGACACTTTGCTCCGTGCATGGCCATTTCACAGCCGCCACCCAGGGCCATGCCCGCAGGTGCCGTTACTACCGGCTTTTCACAGTATTTCATTCTCATGTTGGCATACTGGAATTTGCTGACCAGATCATCCAGCATATCCCAGTCAGTCTGTTGCACCGCGATAAGGACCTGAAATATATTCGCCCCCACCGAATAATTCGTTCCATGATTTGCAACGACCAGGCCGAGAAAATCCTTCTCCACTATATCGCAGCTGTCATAGATCATACTGATGACATCGCCGTCTATGGCGTTCATCTTTGTATGAAATTCCAGACAGGCGATACCGTCACCGATATCCACAAGTGACGCGCCCGGATTTTCCTTGACCGTCTTTTCTCGTTCCTTAAAGGACGGAAGGAGGACAATCTTTGGTTTATCTTCCAGTTTTACATAGCCCCTGGTCTCAAAATCATAGTAATGCTTGCCGTCTTCCTTCTTGAGATAAAAGGATTCCGCCCCCGATTTCAACATATCTGTGACCTTCTTCGGCGCCTTGAGTTTCAACGATTTCATTACATCGATCGTCTCCTTCACGCCCAGCGCATCCCAGGTCTCAAAGGGTCCCAGCTTGTGATTGAATCCCCATTTCATGGCGTTGTCAATTCCAACTACATTGTCACAGATTTCCGGTATCCTGTTGGCCGCATAGATCAGGTTTTTACATAGATATTCCCTGACCACCTCGGCCGCAATATCCTTGCCCGCGAAGAGGGCCTTCAGCTTTTTCTCAAACCCCGCTTCCAGCTTTTTTGCATCGGATACAGAATCAAATTTCGGTCTCTTAAAGGAAACATATTCCATTTTATTGTAATCAAGAGCAAGCTTGGTCCGCTTTCCCTGTGCATCCTTTGTCCTCTTATAGAAACCCTGCCCGGTTTTATTGCCAAGCCACTTCTTTTCCATCATCTTTTTCATAAATTCGCCGGGCATAAAGTACTCTCTCATCTCATCATCTGGCACAGCTTCATAGAGATTGTTCATGACATGGTATCCCGTATCGAGACCGACGAGATCCATTGTCCCGCCTATCGAGGACCCCGGCCTGCCAACACCCTTTCCTATAATGGCATCCAGTTCCGGCATGGAAAGCCCCTTATCCGCCATGATCCTGATTGCATTGGAGATATCAAAGACACCGACACGATTGGCGACAAAATTGGGAACATCCTTGCAGATTACGACACCCTTTCCGAGCACTTCCTCACAAAATTCTGTCAAGTAATCGATAATCTCCTTTTTCGTTTCTTCTCCGGGAATGATTTCAAGGAGCTTCATATAGCGTGGAGGATTAAAGAAGTGAGTGCCCAGAAAATTCTGCTTCAGTTTCGCCCCGAATTTGGCGGAAATATCCTTAATCGGGATCCCCGATGTATTCGTAGAAACGATACAGCCCGGTTTTATACCTTTTTCGACTCTTGCGAAGAGGTCCTGCTTGATTTTAAGATTTTCGATAACCACCTCGATGATCCAATCCACATCCGCGAGCCAGCCCAGGTTATCCTCCAGATTTCCGATCTTAATCAGTGAGGCATTCTTTTTGGAATAGAAACTTGCCGGTTTTGACTTTAAAGCGCCTGCTAGGCCATTTGCCGCGAAACTGTTCCGCCATTCGGGACTCTCCTTCGTGTAACCCTTTTTCTTGTCTCCGTCGGTCAACTCAAAAGGCACAATGTCCAGCAATACAGAATCAATCCCCGCATTTGCCAGGTGAGCGGCAATGGTGGCGCCCATGACTCCTGCCCCTAAAACGGCAGCTTTTTTTATTTCATACGACATGTCATACCCTCCTTTCCGGTATGTCTTCCGCTTATTTCAAATGATTTAAAAGTTAAACCCCAAACGATTCCTCAAGCATCTCAATCGGTGTCTTATCTCCCGACTGGATCGCCTGACACCTTGCCTTGATCGTGGGAAGTATATTTGCCGCGAAATACCGTGCCGTCGCTATTTTCCCCTGGTAAAACGCAGCCTCCGGATTTTTCCGCCCTTCGGCGCGCTGACCGGCTTTTGAATCCTCAGCGCCCGCTTTCTCATAAATGGCCTGCAGCTTTCCATGAGCTATATCCGCACCCTGTATCAGCTGCCATCCCACGACAAGATCGCCCAGAATCATAAGATAGGGTCTTGCATTCAAGATAGGAATGATCATGCCGGCGCTCTTCGCCCATTCGCCAAATTGCATTGTTAATCCCGCGACAGCAGCATAGGCATCTTCAAGGCCCGCGGCGCTTGCCTTCAGCTCCTCGACCTTTTTTGCCTTTTGACAGGTATTGCCAATTTCACTAAAAAGGTTCATTGCATTCATCCCCTTGTTCTGGGCCAGCTTTCTTCCAACCAGATCAAGGGCCTGGATGCCGTTTGTCCCCTCGTAGAGGCAGGCAATCTTTGCGTCTCTCATATACTGCTCCATCGGGTACTCGGATATGTATCCGTAGCCGCCGTACACGTCAATTCCGAGAGAACATATCTCCACAGCCATATCTGACGAAAAGGCCTTGCAAACAGGCGTCAACAGCTCTACAAATCCCTCCCACTTTTTCTTTTCTTCTTCGGTCTCGGCAATCCTTTCCATATCGATGGCAAAGGCAATAAAATAATTTACCGCCCTGATGCCCTCCACGTAAGATTTCATCCAGAGAAGCATGCGTCTCACATCGGGGTGTTGAATGATGGGAACCGGCGCGGCGCTTGGATTCGTCATCTCCCAGATTGGTCTGCTCTGGATGCGCTCTTTTGCGTATTGAAGGGCATGTTCATATGCCGCAGTGGCATGTCCCAGACCCTGCATGCCCACTTCAAGCCTGGCCTCATTCATCATCTGAAACATGATCCGCATCCCCTTCCGTTCTTCACCAAGGAGTTCTCCGATGCAATTGCCGTTTTCACCAAAGTTGAGCGTACAGGTGGCAGACCCCTTTATCCCCATCTTGTGTTCGATATTGCCGGTAACAACATCATTGGGTTCCCCAATGCTGCCGTCATCATTCACTTTATACTTGGGAACGACAAAAATTGAAATTCCGCCCGTGCCGGAAGGATCGCCTTCGATCCTGGCAAGGACGGCATGAACGATATTTTCAGTAAGATCATGATCCCCCGAAGAGATAAACATCTTTGTTCCCGTTATGCTGAATCTGCCATCGGGCAGCCTCCGGGCCGTCGCTCTCGTGGCCCCCACATCGCTGCCGGCATTGGCCTCGGTGAGACACATGGTACCGCACCATTCACCGGAAAACATCTTGAGCATATATTTGTTTTTTTGCTCTTCAGTGCCATACTTGGAGATAAGCCCTGCCGCCCCCCATGTGAGACCAGGATACATCATAAACGCGAAATTTGCGGCATCGAAAAATTCCGCGCATGCAGTCCATAACGATATGGGCATGCCCTGACCTCCATGCTCAACATCAACTATCCCACTTATCCATCCCGCCTCACAAAATTTCTTGTATAGGGCACGAAAGGATTTGGGGACAGACACCTTTCCATCCTTGAAGTTACACCCCTCTTTATCTCCCGCGTCATAGGTAGGGACAACATCTTCCACCGCCATCTTTTCGGCTTCACTCATCATCATGTCCACAACTTCTTTGGAGTAGTCGCCATACCTTTCGGATCCAAAAAGCTTTTCAATCCCGATTTGTTCGTAGAGAATAAATTTCTGATCCCTCGTATTTACCAACAAATTACCCATACATGCCACCTCCTCATTACATACAATTTTTTATCCCTTCAATAAAAATGGCCAGGCCATTTTCAATATTGGTTCTTATCCTCTCCTCCCTTTTTGTTTCCTTGCCAACAAAGAGGTGGAGAGATATTATCCCGTTCAGCATCCCCCAAAAGACATTTCTTACCCTTCGGATATCCTCTTTTCCCAGTTTAAATTCTCCTGAATCGACGCCACTCTGCAGTATCCTTTCAATTATGGAAATCGTCTTGTTCGTCTCCTGAATAACCCTCTTGTTCATTTCCTCCGTGAAACCCACGTTATTCGTATGCAGCATAAAGCTGATCAATATCCTGAATAATTCTCTATCGGTAAGGAAAAATTTAACGTAGAAATCGGCAAAGTCGGCAATTATCTCTGACGCAGGCCTTTCCTCTCTGAAGATATGAATTACCTTTTTGTGGAATTTTTCGATGTCATTCAAGAGTATTTGAGCATATATTTCTTCTTTGCTTCTGAAATAGAGATATATTGCCCCCTTGCTCAGCGCGGCCTTCTGGGCAATTTCCGAAACAGTGACCTGATTAAAGCCCTTTTCAAGAAATAATTTCCTTGATGCCTTCAATATAGCCCTTCTTCTTCGCTCCCTTTCCCTTATTCGTCGTTTCTCGGGACTCATTTTTCATTCCTTTCAGATGTCTTGTCTGGATAAATCATAGTCAGTTTATGACCACCGGTCACTATAATCTTATAAATGAATATTCAGGCCATTGTCAAGAAAAAATTATATAAGCCTAAAAAATGCTTGACAAATCCAATGATAAACTGCTAAGTATATGCTTTATCGAATTAAAATGGAGGTGAGAACTGTGTACGCTTCTCTGGAAGGAAATGAAAATTCGATTCTAATGTTCATTTTAGCCTTGTAGACAAATCATCGGTACATCTCTAATCCATTTTTAAACATATCTTCAAATTTTATAATGAGTTCCCGGCAGGCTGGTCGAGCTCATAATCTGAATGATAAATATGTCAGGTGTCGTGTGGCACGGAGGATCTAGATGGAAAGGCACTTGCATGTTTAAGCAAGAAGCGGATGAGGATCGTTTCCCTCGTTCAAGAGTCCGGAATTTCAATAACAATCGCTGGAATAACCAATAATAAGGAGGAAAAATTCATGATAAATGCACGCCCATTTAGGGTCCCACCAACCATTCAGTTTGGATTAAACGCTTCCCGAGAAGCCGGAACGGAAGCCAAGCGCACCGGCGCCAAAAAGGCTCTGGTGGTAACTGATAAAATTCTCAGAAATATCGGAACAATCGATCCGGTGTTGGAGTCTCTTAGACAAGCAGATCTGGATCCGGTTGTCTATGACGGTGTCAACACAGAACCGACCCTTACCCACATAGAGGAAGGATTGGAGATTGTGAGAAAAGAACAGTGTGACATACTGGTTTCATGCGGCGGCGGCAGTCCCATTGATGTTGGCAAGGCGATCAGTATCATGGCGACCAATCCTGGAAAAATTCAAGACTATATGGGACTTGGAAAGGTGTCTAAACTAGGAATGCCCCTTATTGCTGTTCCCACAACAGCGGGAACCGGGAGCGAAGTTACTATTTTTACAATTATTACAGATACTGAAAATGATGTGAAGATGCTTATTGGAAGTCCTGAAATGATGCCGAGGGTTGCGCTCGTCGATCCTTTGCTCACGATGAAAATGCCGAGAGGCATTACCGCCGCTACCGGCCTGGATGCGCTGACTCACGCTATTGAGGCTTATGTATCCGTTAAGGCGCAGCCCATGAGTGATGTCATGGCTCTGTCGGCGATTCGATTACTGGGAGAATACTTGCCCCAGGCCTGGGCCAATCCTGATAACGTGGAAGCGAGATCTCAGACCATGCTGGGTGCCATGCAGGCGGGGATCGCATTCTCTAATGCTTCGGTTAATCTGGTTCACGGTATGTCGAGACCCATAGGGGCCAATTTCCATGTGCCCCATGGCGTTTCTAATGCGGCTCTTCTAGGGGTCGTCATGGAATTTTCGTTGATGGGTGCGCCAAACCGCTATGCAGACATAGCCGCCGCCCTTGGCGTATCAATAGACGGTCTGTCTCCCCTCGCTGCTGCCCGAGCCGGCGCTGAAATGGTGAAAGAGATGATTCAGATGCACGAGATTCCCAGCCTTTCCAAGCTGGGCGTTGAGAAAAAGAAATTGGATGCCGTGGTGTCAAAAATGGCCGATGATGCAATTGCCAGTGGTAGCCCGGGCAATAATCCACGGAAAGCAACCAAAGAGGAAATTATTCAACTCTACTATAGCGCACTTTAGCGTTTAGTTACTTGGGTTGATATCACGGAAATAAAACAATCTAAACGTGGACAACCAGATCGGAAAGGGTGTGCAGCCTTGTATGTTGAAAATACGAGGCTGCACTATACTTCTCTAAAAACCGGAAGTTCCTTCCGGTTTCTCTTTTTTCTGCCCCATTCGTTAAACATCAAAAAGACTATGAAATAACAACCGGCTCCGGATATGAGCGCTTCGTTAAATCCAATGCTTATTGCTATAGCTACAGTTAACGCAGAACCCAGTACGGAGCTTATGCCGTTTATGCCCCACATCCATGGGATGCAATTCACCATTTCTATCTCTTTGAGCAATCTTATGGATAATGGAAAAGGAAATCCCATAGCAAAACCCAGCACAGCTAATGTGATAACCGAAGCTAACATGCGGATGAGAAGACTCATTCCAAGGAGTTGGGCGAAAACATAGGATAGAAGAAAGTTATAAATCAGTAGTACGCCGGCAATAACCAGGGCAGAGACGGCTATTCCCTTCATTGTCATCTTTGAAGTAAGACGTCCGCTACAGATGCTGCCCATGCCGGCTCCCGTTAAAAGTGAAAATAGAAGGACTGCCAGAGCCAGTACGGGCTGACCGAGAAAAAGGACAAATCTCTGAGCGAGTGATATTTCTGTGAGCATAAATCCTGCACCCAGCATGAAAAACAATATGATACACCTGAACAGGATCCAACCGAAATTGTTCGTGTATTTTTCTCTTTTCCCTTTCAGGAAGAACTTTTTCCTCCAGTACAGCAAGGGTCCCAGTACCGCGAGCAATGTCAAAATAATCGATGACCAGAGAACCGTAAGAACAGGTTCTGGAAGTCCCTGTTCAAATTTGTAAAAGAAGGGACTGTTGTCCGTTACCAGACTGATATCGTAACCCATCTTTCTAACCTTTTTTTCTAGATCATCAAAAGCCATTTCCCCGCTTTCCAAGGCCTCAAGAGCCGGATTGAGCGACCCTCTTTGGTTAAGATAAGGAAAGTATGACGCAGAGGGATCATATCCTAATTTGTTGATGGCATTATTATATCTTGCAAATGAGTCCGAGACCTCAAACTGTCTTTTTTTCAGAACAAAGAGCGGATACTGATCCGATCCTACCAGGTAAACGCGCTTCATAGCTTCTACATTACTGACACCCCTATCGTTGAGAGCAGACAGAGAGAGAGAAAGGAGTCTCAACATTGAAAGATCTCCATGGGCTATGATCATCAAACGGCCTTCTTCGGTTAAGTGATCGAGGTAGTCACTTATAGACTCTTCGGTGAGCAAAAAACTTTCTGTTACAGAATATCCCTCTATGCTCCGGCTTGTATTCGTAACCGGAAGGCTGAGCATGATAATGTCAAATTTTTTCTCTTGACGCTTGAGAAAGCTTCTTCCCTCATCAATAATTATACTGACATGGTCTAATGATGTGTAAATGCCACCGTTGTACCATGAGTATTCCTTCACCATATCCACAAGATCCTTGTTTACCTCGATTGCCGTTATCTCTCGAACTCCGCCCATGACTGTCAGCAATATATCACGTCCTCCGCCCGGTCCTATAATGAGTGCGCTGTTTCGTTCCTTCTCTTTCAAAAACATGAAGGGGAAATAGCCGGGGAAGGTGGTCTTAAGATTGTCAACTATAGAATTTGGATTATCAAAATTACCATTAAATCTATACATAGGCGTTCCGGCTGTGCCATCTATGAAGATATCCATGTAATGTATGTCTTCATACCGCACCAAATCCGTCTGACCGAAGGCGCTGTGCCTGGTATCAATGATCTCACCCTGTTGGGGTCCATACAAGGCGTTATGAATTTCCTTTTCTGAATTTATTCCTATGGGTATCCCGGATAAGTGGGAACCCGTCAGGCTCACCCACAAGAGGAGGGAGACAATTAAAAAAGTGGTGGCAGCTATTATCAGTCTGGTATTCCTATTCATCTGTACTCCAGTGCAAACAATTAATGCTCACATACATTTCATTGGTGTTAATAAATACGACTTTGTAAAAAGTCCAACCTTGACTTTTTACCGGTGCATCAATAAAGCACATTCCGCAAAATTACAGATCGTTGAAAAGTTAACAAAAGCTATCTTCCCTGGATAGCAAATAACAGTGCCGCCATCGACGACATAACGGAAAAAAACAAAATAGTACCTATGATACCGAAGATATTCAGCACAAAGATAACGCTGCAGCAGCCGGTGGCTGCCCCAACTAAATCGGCACTATAAATCCGGGCGCTTATTGCAGGGTACAAATGGAAAACTTCCGACAGGAACATCCCCCCGAAGAAAAAAGGAAAAAACAAAACACAGCAATACAACAAGATATTGTTTCCTATGATTTCCAGATGGGCGGCTTGTATCACGACTATAACCGACGAGGCCATAGTCAGTGAGCACAGGCTTGCAAATATGACCAAAAGATTAAGTTTGTTATACTTATCCGATATATTCGATTCAAAGAAGTGGACAAATATACCCCCAACGCCAAACCCCAGCATAGTCAAAGAAACAACAGCAAACACATAATGGTAAGATAATATCACAGACAGTAATCTGGTAAGGGCTATCTCGAATCCCAGCAGGCCCAATGATATGGAAAAAACGCCACCCAACGGCATCCATTGCGTTGCTCGATTTGTGTGGCCGTTTTCCCGAACCGGATGTTCACGTCTTTTCGGTTTTCGTATTCCCGTCTGCTTCTCAGATTTCAATATATCATCACCTATAATAGACATCTAATTTGCTGAAGCATTATTTGAAAAAGGTAATAAAGGACGTTCTCGCTGGGGGTAGTTCATTAACCTGAGAATTGAAGATCCCCACAGCAAGCTGCGGGGGAATCTTCGATTGTTTAGTCAGTCAGAAATTATTTTCTGCTCAATAGATATCATTGAAAAAGTTTTTGAGTCAAATTTTTCTCAATCTATACATCTAACTCAGGTTTTTGAACCTTTTTCAATGCCAATATCCGGTAAAGGTGTCACTACTGTCGTGTCAACGATACCCTGTCATTTTGAAGGAGTTTTCACGACTGTGAAAATTTAGATTTCTCCCTGCCGTCGAAATGACATTTCTTGATTGGCGCTACATATCATATTGCAATGTTCTCTTTGCCTGAATCAGTTTCCAATAAAACTTGGTAGCCACGTGACAAGGGGCGACCATATAGAAACAATGATCAGGCCGATGACCTGAAGTATGACAAAAGGAATGATACCTCTATAGATATCGATTAGTTTTATGCCCATTGAATCGGGTACGGTACCCTTCATGTAAAAGAGGGCATAGCCAAACGGCGGCGTTATGAAGGACATCTGTAAATTTACGGCGATCACGATTACGAACCACAAGGGATCGAAACCAAGTTTCACCGCTATCGGCATGAAGATCGGAAATGTAATGTAGATGATTCCGATCCAATCGATGAGAAACCCCAGGATGAAAACGACAATCATCATAACGGCAAACATGCCCCATCTTCCCAGGAAATCGAAGCTCATAACTACGTCCGTCACAACTTGCCCGCCTCCAAGACCTATGAATACTCCTGTAAAGCATGTTGCTCCAATAATAACCGTCATGACCATACAACTGCTTCTAAATGCGGAAAAGATGCATTCTTTAAAGGAAGCCAACGTAAACCGACCATAGGCAATCATCAAAAGGAAAGAAAGAAAGGCGCCGACACCGGCAGCCTCACTCGGTGTAGCCACCCCAAACCATATCGATCCCAGAACACCGAAGATGAGCACGAGAGGGGGAACAAGGTTTATCAAGAGCATCTTGAGTTTCTGAGCCATTGTAATGGACTGACGCTCTTCAATGGGAAGGGCAGGCCCTTTTTCAGGCCAAAAATAACACACAATACCAATGTAAAGAAAAAACAATACGCCCAAGATAGCGCCGGGGATGAGACCACCTGCGAAGAGTTTACCAACAGAAATTCCAGACCGGTCTGCCATCATTACCAGCATTATACTCGGCGGTATTATAATACCAAGGGATCCACCCGCGGCAACGACTCCGGTGGCCAGGAATTTGTCATAACCGTATTTCATCATAATGGGCATGGACATTAGAGACATGCTGACAACGGTTGCCCCCATAATCCCGGTACAGGCGGCAAAAATCACACACAGAACCACCACTGCCAACGCGACAGCCCCATTCATTGGACCAAAGAGATGCATCATTGCCTTAAACAATCCTTCGGCGATGCCTGACTTTTCCAGGAATGTTGCCATGAGAATAAAGAGGGGAATCGCTATCAAAAGATAGTTGCTCGTCGAATCGTAGGTTCTACTGACAATAAGATGCCACGACCCAACACCCCATCCGAGGAAACCGAATATGACGGCCAGTCCACCTAACACAAAGGCAATGGGATGCCCCAATGCGAGCCCCAGGATAATACCGGTAAACATCAAAATTACGACGAGTTCAGGTGACATTTCAATCATAACGTTCCCCCTTCACAAGAAAAAGAATATTCTTTATAAAGCCAGATAATCCTTGGGTAAATAACAGGAAGGCTCCAACAGGGACTGCAAACTTTGAGGGATATTTAATGGCGTTAAATGCACTCGGTGTCCTTTCGGCTATTGACCAGGAATCCCAGAAAAATATCCATCCAAACACCAATAGAATTGTGCTGAATAGTCCCAAAAACAGAAGATAGGTAATAATATTACAGATAGCCTGTACCTTAGGAGAAAAGTTGAGGTATAAAATATCGACATTTACATGCGCCTTGTGCAACTGTGTATAACCAAGGGCGAGCAGGCATACCCCGCAGGCAAAGAAAGTCGACATTTCAAGAGTCCATATGGTCGGTTTCCCCAGCAGTCTCCGTGTAAATACTTCAAAGCATGTAAAAAAGATGAGAGTAAGTATCAGCCATGAAAAGGTCTTCCCAATCCATTCATTACAGATATCTACATACTTTATAAACAATTTCATTCCATTCATAAACAAACCTCCACGTGAGAAGCTCTCGAAAGAGCCAAGTTCTCCCGAGAGCTTCTCGCATTACAAGTGTCTTTGTCCTGTGGTTAAATGAACTTTTTCAGCAATATCCCTTTATGCAGGACTCCAGCGTTATTCCTTATTTAGGCATAACAGGATTTTGCGTATACTTGGTTCCGATCTCCCAGAACTGCTGACCCTCCATCCTCTTCTGAACCGAGTTTTCGAGGGCGATCACAGAATCGTAATCGCCATTCGCCTTTACCATGGTCTCCAGTTTAGCATAAATTTCATCGGTATTCGGAGGAGTTCGTCCAAACATGAAAGGATACTGAGCCGCACGCCAGGGAGCAAATTTCTTAAAGAATCTCACCTGCGAGAAGGCTATTTTCGCGTGATCCTTATTTTTGCTGGCATCCTCAAGCAGCAGTTTATAAGCGATCCCCTGTATTTGATCTATGGTTTCTTGATCCAGCTTTGTCATTTTTATGCCGTGATCAAGAAATTTTTGAGTATAGGTTGCCGAGCTGTACTCAAAATAGGTCCACGCCCACATCATGGTAGCCATGCATGCCTCTTTGAACATAAATTTAACTCTTTCAGGCAGTTTGTTAAAGGATTTCTGGTTGATCATAACGCCAGACACCGGGCCGGGCTGATGCCATCCGGGAAGTACCCAGTATTTGGTAACTTCTTGAAATCCCATCGACCAGTCACACTCAGGGACAGAAAATTCACCGGCATCTATTGTTCCTCTCTGAAGTGCCATATAAATTTCCGCACCGGGCATAAAGATCGCCGCGCCGCCAAGTTCCTTGAGGATCCTTGCCTGATTCCGACCGCACTGCCTCATTTTAATATCTTTATATTCCGAACCCTTAGTGATCGCTACATTCGAGCGCTGACCACATTCCGGGCTGGTGACAGAGTGGGGGAACCACACGATACCGTATCTGGCATAAAGATCCTGGGCCAATTCCAGTCCGCCACCCTGCCAGAACCATAACAGGTAATCGGCTGGAGTGAACCCCATGGGAACGGATGTAATGAGGCTGAAGGCCGTATTCTTTCCCTCCCAATAGCTTGGCCAGTCAGTACCCAACTGAATTATGTTATTTCTGACGGCGTCAAACATCTCTTTGGAGCTTGTTACCAGCGTGCCACCTTCGTGGTACTTAATTTCAAGTTCTCCGTATGCCAGACGATTCATCAGATCGACAACGTATTTATCGCCCCTCCAAAGGGTGATGGAAGGAACCCATATAGTTTGTCCCTTCCACTTGATCGGTTTCTTGGCTGCGTCCGCTTGCGGAAGACACACAAAACCAACCATTACGGTTACCAAAATAACCGAAAGAAAAATGACCAATGCTCTGTTTCTCATTTTCATACCTCTACCTCCTTCTTGGGTTTTTAACTATCTTGCGCTATACGATATAGGCAAATAGTTATAAATTAATAATAAAACTCCCCTTGATATGCCGCAGACAGTATCCCTTTTGCCTTCCTGTACTCACTAAAAGGAAGGATTTTAAATCATTCAGGTTTCTGCTCTGGGCTACCAACTTTCTATGTCCTTGTTATCGTTCCCTCCCAGGTGCTGACTTTTGTTTCTTTCTTGTCCGCTTCACTGAACCATCTGGACGTGACGCACTTTGCTTCCGTGTAGAAGGCGCCTCCGTCTTTTCCCATAACGTGAAGGTCACCAAAGAAGGAATCTTTATGGCCCGAGAAGGGCTCTAAATCGAAACAAATGAATCTCCACGCCCTTACGGACGGGAATTTCCCGCTGAGATTAAATAAAGAAATCATGTGTGCAACAGCTATAAATAAGTCATATAATGCCCGTGGGCTACAAGAGACAATTTAATCACACGATTTCTTGTATTATTGTTGAGTTTCTAAACAATTGAGTGCATGCAAGAAACCCAATCCCTCGTTACTTATCCATCATTATCACTTATTGCGACGTACAATTGACCAGTTCCCACTCTCTTGGACATTACACCTCTGCTTTTAAGAATAGGATCTCCTTCTGCAACAACCCGGCCCTTATTTTTCGAATTTAAAAACCACAGATCACCTTTTTCCATCATAGCGGGCTCAAAAGGATCACTGTTTTCACTTTTAGCTATATATCTTCCTGTTTCTACAACATCATTTTTCATAGCAATCATCGCCGCAACGGGATCTTTTTGAATTATACATTCCAAAATAATTCTATGTGCATTACGAACTCTCAAATAGAACTCTTCATCGAGATCCAAATTTGCTTTTATAGTAGCCAAAAGATTATCGATGAAGTCGACCGTCATAATCAAGATGGAATTCTTTGTTATCCTGCTCAGATATCTATGGAAGTTTATACCTGTTGGCAATTTAATATTTCTCGGATTATCTTGTCCTATTGTTTTTTTCAGATTTTTAATATCTCTATCTTCTGCCTGTGATGCTGCAACGAACGCCACAGTCGGCTCGATAAGATAACGGACCATTGTAATATCTCTTATAGAAAGCTGCTTAAAGTGAAGAAAATTCATAATATTATAAATTATTGTCTTTATCTCCACTTCAGCAATGAAGGCTCCACCTGCTATACCTTTCCTGATTTCTATTAAACCCATAACCTCAAGAACTCTCAGAGCCTCACGCATTGTCGCTTTGCTGGTGCCGAACTGTTCAATTAGTTCCTTTTCAGATGACAATTTATCACCTGGCTCGAACTGACCTGATAGGATTGAATTCCTTATCTGTGTTATTATGTGATCAGAAACTTTTTTAGTTTTGCTGGACGGTTCAAATTTTACTATCATTTCCCTTTATTTTTTCCAAGAGTCTTAAATGTTATAATATTTAAGCTGTTCACATCTCTTATATCCAAACCTAACCCACGAGTATAGTATCTTGTAAGAGTTGTCAAGTTAAATATCCTATTATTTATTATATTTTCCATGTGTCTTATTTTGTTGCATATTTTATTTATTATGACCATGTTACAAGCTATCAGAGGATGATAATCAAATGATCCTTTCAGGAATACTGAACAAACAAGGCAGCCCAATGTGAATTACTTGGTTAATCTATTGATAACTTATAATTATTCTACTGCCAATGACTTTTCATGACTAAATATATATTGCATTTTTACAATTATATTGTTACTATATGCGAGTATTTTTACACGATTGTTTGTTGGTAATTTATATCGCAACAATGAGTCTTGTTTCATGATCGTGCATATTTCACTCTATTGCGTAAAAAAGGAGATTTTGGATTCCATCAAACAAAGTAAGATATAAGTAATTAATAACACTATATCAATAAATTCCAACAGGGAGGACACATGAACGAGAATTTACAAGAGATGCTTGACAGGGCGCGCAGCGCGCAGCGTGTGGTGGAGCACTGGTCACAGGATAAGGTTGACGAAATGGTGTTGGCTGCGGCATGGGAAGCTATCAAACCTGAACATGCAAAGGAATGCGCCGAACTCGCTGCAAAAGAAACAAAAATGGGAATCTACGAACACAAATATGCGAAACACCGCAACAAGGTTCTTGGCGTCTTGCGTGATATGGAAGGCGTTAAAACATGCGGTATTGTCGATGAAGATTCCGAAAAAGGCATTTTCAAGATTATCAAGCCCATGGGCGTTATCTTCGCACCGACACCATGTACAAATCCGACGGCTACCCCGGCCGTTAAAAGCGTCTTTGCTCTTAAAACCCGTAACGCAATGATATTCGCGCCTCACATGATTGCCCGTCGCTGTTGTAGCAAGCTTGTTGAATATATGCGCGCGGGTCTGAAGAAAGTCGGCGCTCCCGAGGATCTGCTGCAGGTAATGGAACGGCCCTTCATCGAAGACATCCAGGCAATGATGAAGATCTGTGACGTCGTTATTTCCACCGGCGGAACACAGTCCGTCATCGCCGCCTATTCAAGTGGCAAGCCAGCATTCGGTGTTGGTGCCGGCAATTCGGTCATGATCGTTGATGAAACTGCCGACATTGCCGATGCGGCAAAAAAGATATTTATGAGCAAGACCTTTGACAACGCTACATCATGCTCTGCCGAAAACAACTGCGTCATACATGAATCCGTGTGGGATCAGACTATCGATGCCCTCAAATCTCACGGCGGCTACCTCTGCAATACAGAAGAAAAGGCCAAGTTAAAAGAGGCTCTCTGGCCCGACGGAGTACATATAAACCCAAAGGTTGTAGCACGTCCCGCGGCTAGAATCGCCAACAAGATTGCCGGGCTCAATGTTCCCGAAGAGACCACATTTATTATGGTCCTTGGCGAAGAGCCTGTTGAAAACGACAAATTTGCCGACGAGAAGCTTTCTCCGGTCATGACGCTCTGGAAATACAAAGAGTTCAATGAGTCCCTTGAGTACCTCAAGAGGATTCACGCCGTCCGTGGAATCGGTCACTGCTGTGGCATCCACTC
>JAUVXT010000150.1 GCA_030603465.1 Deltaproteobacteria bacterium | reverse complement strand
CCCGATGAAGGGAACCGCTCCACGCGGGCGCACCAACAAGGAGGACAGAAAGCTCAGAGATATGCTTTATCGGTCGGAAAAGGACAGGGCCGAAAATGTCATGATTGTTGATATGACGCGAAATGATATCGGACGTGTTGCCGCAGTTGGAAGCGTCAAGGTCCCAAAACTGTTTGAAACCGAAAAATATCCAACGGTATGGCAGATGACGTCCACCGTCACGGCAAAAACGGACGCGCGCCTCAGTGAGATCATGACGGCGCTGTTCCCATGTGCTTCAATCACCGGGGCTCCAAAAGTGAATACGATGAGGATTATCGCGGACATTGAAGATACGAATCGGAACATTTACACGGGAAGCATCGGATATATTACACCCGACAATGAAGCGCAGTTTAACGTCGCTATTCGCACCGCCCTTATAAGCAAGGCACAAAACCGGATTGAGTATGGCACCGGAGGCGGAATCGTCTGGGATTCTGTCGACACCCTGGAATATGAGGAATGTCTGCTTAAAGCAAAAATCGTAAATGAACCGCAACCCGACACTTCGTTTTCACTGCTTGAAACCATATTATGGACGCCACAGGACGGATATTTCCTGCTTCGCTATCATTTGGCTCGCATGCGCGATTCCGCAGGGTATTTTGACTTTCCGTACGATGCCGATGACATACAGAATAAATTAAAGTCAGCGGCAGCCTCGTTCCGGGATACTGACTATAAAGTACGCTTACTTCTGGCAAGGAATGGGGTTATTACCTGCCAGCATGAGCCGTTGAACCGGTCAACCGCGGCAGAACCCACAAGAGTGCGGATTGCGCGAGAACCGGTGGATTCAGCGAATCCGTTTCTGTTTCACAAAACAACCAATCGCCGGGTGTATGACTTGGCAAAGGCCGAATTTCCGGACTGCGATGATGTTCTGTTGTGGAATGAAGAAGGAGAAGTGACGGAATCATGCATTTCCAATGTGGTCATAAGATGGAATGGAAAATTAATAACACCGCCGGTGCAATGCGGATTGCTGAATGGAACCTATCGTTCTTTCCTGCTGGAACAAAATGAGATATCTGAAAGAACAATGTCTCTGGAAAAAATTAAAAAGTCCACGGAAATATATCTGATCAATTCGGTGAGAAAATGGCAAAAAGTGCATCTCGATCATCCTAATCGATAACAGGGGAATAGAATAATCCGTTCCATAAATTACATACAGGAAATCAATATCATAACTCCATAATCAATTTCCAAAGTGTAGAGTGGTGTAAAAGAATGTTCGCAATTTGACATATTGCAATAGGCCATCGATATCTCCTAAAAGGGTGTTAGGGATAACACTTATGAAAGGAGAAAGAGCGATGGATTGGATATGGTAGTCGAATCAGTTTCGTATAAGAAACGATATCATTTTGGAAGCACAGATGATGTCGAAAAGGTTATGATCCGGAAAAACCGCTACTTTTTACTTTTTTTTCACCAGGTCTTTGCCCTTCAGAAGATCACCGAGGGTTCCCATCGATGTGCCCGGCTTTCCCATGTATCCCCTGTAATCATCTTTCTCTTCAGCCTTTTTTGCATCTGCGTAATCGGTAGTGAGCAGTGAAATCCGTTTTTGCTCCTTATCGATACTCTCGACCTGAACCTCTATGTCCTGCCCTGTTTCCAATACTTCGCCCGGGTGACTAATTTTTTTACCCTCGCCCAGGCGGGATATATGAATGAGGCCATCTATACCCCCTTCCAGGGTAACGAAAGCTCCAAATTTCATCAGACGTGAAACCTTGCCTGTATAGCGAGACCCTACCGAATATTTTTCATCTACCTGCTCCCATGGATCGGGCAGGGTTTGCTTGATACTGAAACTTATCCGATCATTTTCCCAGTCGAGTTTCAGGATGGCAACTTCCAGCTCCTGGCCGACTGTGAGGATTTCTCCTGTGTCCACCACCTGTTCCCAGCTGATCTCTGAGATGGGAATAAGTCCCTGCACGCCATCTATGTCCAGAAAGGCCCCGAATTTCTGTATGGAAGCTATAATCCCCTTAACTCTCATCCCTTCCTGAAGCGTTTCTTTCAGTACCTCTCTCTTCTTACGCAATTCTTCTTCCTGTATCGCCCTCTGCGACAGAATAATATTGCGACCTTCCTCGCCATATTCTAATATCTTAAATGTAAGGCGTTTCCCCACATATTCATTTTCATCGTCTCTTCGCCTGATCCCCATCTGTGAGTGCGGGCAAAATCCCCTGAGGTTACCCGCAATCTTCACATCATAACCGCCCTTTATTTCCTTCTCGACCAAGCCTTCAACGGGAATACCGTTTTGCCATGCCTCTTCAAGGTAAGTGCGGCCAGCCTCTCCGGTCTCTATTTTTGTAGTAAAGAGAAGCTCATTGTTGCGTGCAGACAGGAAAAAGGTCTCGACGGAATCGCCTTCGTGAACGGTCAGTTCTCCCTTTTCATCAACCATTTCCGATCGTGCAAGTGTTCCCTCACTCTTTCCGCCCAGATCTATAAATATCCAATCACTTGTAATATTTACAATTTCAGCCTTCACCTTTTGACCCGGCTTGAACCTCCTGTTTCCCGCCAAACTCTCTTCCAACAGCTCTTCAAAACTCTGCTCTTCTGTGTTCGTACCGCTATTCGCGTTGTCCTTTTCCATCTTTTCCCTTCGCTCTACTCCTTCTTTTTCCATCGATTATCTAAATTTCATGAACTACCGCACTTTTATAATCCATCTTTCTTTTAACCCGCCCACCGCAAGTCAAAAATATTTATCAGGCATAGCCTGATAACTCCAACCCGGCCCAATTGACCAAGATTTCAACAACGCATTAAGAGACCTTTGCATAACGTCCCCTTTTGCCCAATTTCTGCGTCAGACTCAAATTTTAATCCTCGAAATATCCAATATATTCCTGCGGTTAAAATTATCGCCTTCCTTGAACTTGAACAAAATTGAATATTCTGCACAGGTTTCTTCAGTGTTGATTTTAAAGGGGTATTATTACGAATGAAAATTCACCAAGAATAAAGGACAGCAATCACCATATATAGGGGCACTTACTGTCACGACTCGCAGCCGGTACAGTTCGTGTGGAGGGTAATCATTTCGAACCCGATTGACAGGATTGAAAACCGTCCCAAATTAACGTCTATTCTCCTCTCTGTTTTTCAATTTCCTCTTGGGTCTTTTTGCAATTAATACAGAGGGTTGTTACGGGCCTTACCATCAATCTCTTCTCGGATATCTCTTCCCCGCACACTTCGCATATCCCGAATGTTCCCGTATCAATCCGCATGAGGGCTTCATTCATCTTTTTAATAAGCTTCCGTTCTCTGTCCCGTATCCGTAACTCAAAATTCCTGTCAGATTCGCGAGAGGCTCTGTCACTCAGATCGGGAAAATTTTCATTTCCACCGGTCATCCCCGAAACCGTTTTCCCGGCTTCACCGAGCAATTGATCTATCTTCTCTGTTAATAAATCTCTATAATAGTCCTGTTGATCCTTTTTCATTCCTCAATAACTCCCGAATTTTCAATACTTCTAACAGATATTGCAATATATAAAATGATATCCCTTTTGTAAAGGAATTTCAGCAATAATTTTTATATCCTGTCAATATTTTTTCTATCAGATTGGTTGTTGATCTGCCCTTTACAAGGGGGATAATTCTAACACTGCCACCCCTTTTTACCACCGATTCTCTACCGACCACACTATCTTCACTCCAATCTCCACCTTTGACAAGTATATGAGGTTCAAGATATTCTATCAACTGCAGGGGAGTATCTTCATCAAAAATCGTTACGTAATCCACCGCTTTAAGAGAAGCCACGACATAAGCTCTTTCATCCTGTGAAACAACGGGCCTTAAGTCGCCCTTAATGGATCTTACCGACCGATCACTATTAAGGCCGACAACCAATACATCGCCAAACTTCCTGGCTTCATTTAGATACTGCACATGCCCCGCATGAAGAATATCAAAACACCCATTTGTGAAGACAACCCTCTCCCCCTCATGTCTCAGCCTGTCCAGCTCCCCTTTCAATTTTTCTTTTGATAATATTCTTTTTCTCATCATACCAGGATTTACACACTTTTGTTATTTCCGTGAAAACCGAAATCCAGTTCTTTCAGGCGCTTATGAACTTCCGCCTTCGCTGGAGCGACACGATTTCACGCCCTCGCAAGCGTAAGAACAGACACCTTTTTTGCCCTTTTTTCAATCAGAACACGGGTACACTCCCTCACTGTGCTGCCGGTTGTATACACATCATCCACCAGAAGGATCTTTTTGCCTCTGATCTTTTCCTCATGCGCCACGTCAAAGGCCCCTTTAATGTTTTTGACCCTCTTTGACCTGCCAAGATTAACCTGCGGTTTTGTGTCAACACTCCTTTTGAGAGCCGTAAAGTCCAAGGGCAGGGAAAACTTATTGGCGATATGTCTCGCCAGTATCAATGCCTGGTTAAATCCCCGTTCCTTCAGTCGAAGTGTATGGAGTGGAACAGGTACGAGCAGCGAACAATCTCTTATATCCAGGGAATCATAGTCATATTGTGCCATCATTTCTCCCAGGATTTCACCCAGCGCAATTTTGCCATTGTATTTAAAAAGATGTATGGCATCAAGCAGCGTCTTTTCGTACATCCCCAGGGCCCTGGCAACAGTAAAGGGTGGCCGTGACGCAATACAGTCTCCACAGAGGTGACTTGTTCCATATATATCGGCAAAGGGAATTCCGCAGGAGATACATAAAGGCGACCGGATAAAGTTGATCCGGGAGATGCATTCCGGGCAGAAGGAATATTGTTCGATCTTTCCGATAGAAAGTCCACAAACCATACACCTTTTGGGAAATAATATGTCAACGAGTCCGCTGACAATCATTTTCGTTTTACATATCATCGTCCAGGGAACCAATTTTTTGAACAGTGTCCTCTACTGTCATGCTCGTAGCATCCGACCACAATCTTTCTATATCATAAAATTCCCTCACCGGTTCATGAAATACGTGTACCACCGCATCGCCGTAGTCCATCAAGATCCATCCCCCGGATTGCCTCCCCTCGATTCCCAGCGGCGCAACCCCGGATTCCTTCAGTCTTTTTTCAATGGAATCGGCGATAGCCCTCACCTGACGATCGGAACTACCGCTGCAAATAATAAAATAATCGGCGAAGGATGAAAACTCTTTTACTTTAAGTACAGTAAGATCTTTTGCCTTTCTTTCCAGTGCCGCATTAATTAATTGGATAACCCTTTCTTTCACTCCCTGCCCTTCTCTGACTAAAATCATATCCTGTTATGGTTTAAACTCGCATTCCCGCTGCTTTCGGCGGGGTTAGCGAACGAATAAGAAATAAACATATTCCTTACCCACCGGAGACTCCCCGCAACTTGTTGCGGGGAGCTTCACTGTTGTCCCCACAAAAAACCGCCAATCACCGAAAGGGATTTTTTACAATAATAGTATCCTCTCTCCCCGGTCCCACGGAGACGGCAATAACATTAACCCCCGTAAGTTCTTCTAACTTTTCAATATATTTCCCGGCATTTTCCGGAAGATCATTCATATTTCTGGCCTGTCCTATATCCTCCGTCCAGCCATCTATCTCTTCATAGATCGGCTGGCATAGCTCAAATTGTTTAATATCCGACGGCACGTGATCGGTAAATATCTCGTTTTTCACCTTATAACCCACGCAGATCTTTAATTTATCAATGCCTGTCAGTATATCGAGCTTCGTTACTATAAGGCCGCTTATGCCCGATAATCTTACAGACTGCCTGACAAGAACTGTGTCCAGCCATCCGCACCGCCTTTTTCTCCCCGTTGTAGCGCCGAATTCCCGCCCCATCTTCTGCATCCTTTCGCCCGTTTCATCGGTCAGTTCCGTAACAAAGGGACCCTCTCCGACTCTCGTCGTATAGGCCTTGCAGATCCCCACTACGGCATCGATCTCCGTAGGCCCCAGACCTGTTCCGCAACAGGCGTTGCCGGCCACAGTGTTTGACGAGGTGACAAAAGGATAGGTGCCATGATCTATATCAAGATGACAACCCTGCGCCCCTTCAAAGAGTATATTGTTCCCCTTTTCAATAGCGTTTTTTATTATCACCGATGTATTTGCGGCATACTGTTCAAGGCGTTTTGCATATCCCTTGTACTCTCTATATATTAACTCTGAGTCAACGGGTTCTTCCTTGAATAATTCCGTCAAATAGAAATTTTTTTCCTCTACGTTTCTCTCAAGTTTTTCCTTAAATACCTCGTCATTCAAGAGATCACAGAGCCTTATGCCTGTACGGGCAATCTTGTCCTCATACGCGGGGCCAATACCCTTTTCCGTCGTCCCGATTTTTATCCTGCCTTTATGCCGTTCTCTGGCGCTGTCCAACCTTCTGTGGTAGGGCATTATGATATGAGCATTTTCACTTATATAGAGTTTCGTGTCTCCCGGAAAAAGATTCCTCTCCTGCAGGTTGTCTATTTCCCGAATGAGGACCTCCGGATTGATGACCATTCCGTCCCCAAGGATACAAACCTTATGATCGTGAAGTATGCCGGATGGTATAAGATGG
>JAUVXT010000191.1 GCA_030603465.1 Deltaproteobacteria bacterium | reverse complement strand
CAGGAAAATGGAGAAAAGCCTTTCCACCGTCTCTACGGCCCTCTCTGTCATAGATATTCTATCGAGGAGTCGTCCTTCCCTGTCTCCCTCCTCTTCTTCGGCATATCCCGGCGCAACGGGTAATTTCATGGACTGAAACCGGAATGTGTCGGCCTTGAAGGTAAATTCCCATTCATCGCTTTCAATGCCGAGCTTTATGCGGGCTTCTTTTATCTTCTTGCCTTCACGCAAGGCTGTTTTCCCTTCTTTCAGATCTGCGCGGAACCCCTTGCACAGGATAGTTTCGGAATATTCACCCTCTCCCGATTCGAGGACCAGCCTTCGCAAGAAAAGTACGTCGATATCTCCCGCGCCGGGAATCAATATACTGCCATTCCTCTCTTCGCTCTTGAACCAGAGCCAGGTCAGAAATTCTCTCCCGAGGAATGAAAAATCTTTTGTTGCCGATTCCATCATGTCGTATGCCTTTCCAGAGTATTTATTCGCGTTATCATGTCAGGTTCCATGTAGGAGGGATTCCATGGGACGGACGGAATCAGCTTTAACGAAAAAGTCCTCTTGAAGAGGTCTTCAAAATCATCGGTAACCTTTTCGGAATGTGATCCGAAGATGACCCACATCTGAGAAATGGACCAGCAGACTTCATGAAATGACGGTACCGGTGGTGTCTTCTTCAAAAGGTTGAGGTGGACGGCGTCTCTGATATCGTTCCGTTCAGCCTTGTAAAGCCTTTCCACGCTCTTTTCCTTCATACGCGACTGTTCCTCTTCAAGTGTCTTTAATCTCAACAGAGAGGCGGGTACCGTTTTTCGATCTATGCGGAGTGAGAAGATGATATAGTCATCGAGGAGATAATTCGCGTATTCGAAATCGGTATCGAGCACATTTTCAAGGCTTGTCCACCCCATAATTTTTTCATTTTCCGACAACAGATCCTTAAAGGAGAAAAGTTTGATCTGTTTGTCGATAAATTCTCTCGGATTCGCGGGGAGATCGCCGGCGACGCGATATCTGGAGAAAGTGAGTTGCCCCTTTAGTAGTCCCATATACATTACCTTTCGTGATTGAGTGCCTTATGATCAGGTGACGCACCATATAAAGTTTGTGATTTCTTGTCAAGCATATTGACCGGGGTGTTCTGAGAGCACTGCAATGCAGTCTCATTGGGAGGGGTAAAGCGCTCACAATAATTCAAAAAATACTGTTTACCGGATATGGTTTTAGTGTTTTCATAATGAAAGGGTTCCCTTTACCTGTTGCAAGAATAAACCGAAGTATTATATGTTTTTGTTCCATCACGGTATCTTTCTCCCGGTTTTTGTTGGTGAACTCTAAACATAGAAAGAGATCGTGATTTAATAGGGAGTGCGAAATCTGTGAATTCAAAACGAAACATTGCAAATTCACCATTGCTTTTCCCTGTTTCTGATTTATTAACCCGGGATCATTTTATCTATCCCAGAGCAGGGAAGAGCGACAAGACCATCAGCGCGTATGTTGAAGCCCTTGCGATCGGCGCTCAATTTCCGCCAATCAAGATTCAACGGGTCTTCAACTATGCAGGGGGCAGTGAAACAACCGACCTGCCTGCCGGTAGGCATGGAGCGACTGTAATTCTGGATGGCATCCACCACTGGCATGCCTTTAAGGAAAAGGGAAACAAGAAGATTGCCGCAGTTGAATGGAAGGACAAGCCCCTTGATTATGAAAAAAATAAAGTAGCGCTTCTCCTTGAATCAGCCGAATGTCCCGTAGATTCCCCTTTTTGCCTTTCACCTTAATTCTTGTTACTTTAACCTTGATCCTTAGTGTTGAAATTCCTTGCATTTCCTGTTCAACGGTTTTATACATATCGCGGAACATGTACATATATGAGGGATGAATAGCGGAAAAACAACCTTCTTTTCAGTTATTTTAAAAGGATGTCGCAATGCCACGCATCTTCGACAACATTGAAAAACAGCTTCTTCCTGCCCTTCAGGAAACTCTTCAATTATCCGAACGTGCCGATTTTTGCGTGGGCTATTTTAATCTGCGCGGATGGAAACAGCTCGATTCGTATGTGGAGAAATGGTACGGAGGAGAAGACCATTGTTGCCGCTTGCTTGTAGGGATGCAGCGATTGCCGCAGGAGGAACTACGGCAAGTGATGCGGTTTGCAAAAGACAAAGATGAAATTGACAACCAGACTGCACTGCGCATTAAAAAACGATTGGCGGAAGAATTCAGGGAACAGCTGACCATCGGCGTTCCCACCAATGAAGATGAAGGAGGACTACGCCGGCTTGCCGCTCAAATCAAGGCAAAAAAAGTCGTCGTCAAACTGTTTCTTAAACATCCCCTTCACGCAAAACTTTATCTGCTCTTTCGCCCTGATCCTGTCAATCCAACCACTGGATACCTAGGCAGCAGTAATCTCACATTTGCGGGTCTTTCCCGGCAGGGTGAATTAAACGTGGATGTTCTTGACCATGATGCCTGCCGGAAGCTGGCGCTGTGGTTTGAAGACCGCTGGAACGACCGGTGGTGTCTGGATATCTCGGATGAGCTGGTCAGCATCATTGAAGAAAGCTGGGCGCGCGAAGAACCGATTCCACCCTACCACATATATATCAAGATGGCGTATCATCTGTCGCAGGAAGCACGCGCCGGTCTCTCTGAATTTCGAATTCCCCGTGAATTTGGTCAGAAGCTGTTCGAATTTCAAAAGGCGGCGGTCAAAATTGCCGCTCACCATCTCAATAAAAGGGGAGGCGTTGCCATCGGAGATGTGGTGGGTCTGGGAAAAACTCTGATCGCCACAGCTATCGCGCGTATCTTTGAGGATGACCTGGGACTTGAAACATTGATTATCTGCCCCAAAAATCTGGTTCCCATGTGGGAAGATTATCGCGATGAATATCGCCTCCGTGCCAGAGTGCTTTCAATCAGTCGAACAATCCAGGAACTGCCTGATCTGAGAAGATATCGCATTGTAATCATCGATGAAAGCCATAATCTTCGGAACCGTGAAGGCAAGCGATACCGGGCAATTCAGGAATATGTACAGGAAAATGAGAGTAAATGTATCCTGCTTACCGCCACACCATACAATAAAACCTATCTCGATCTATCCAATCAACTTCGCCTCTTTGTGTCTGAGGACAGGGATTTAGGGGTAAGACCTGAGAATTTGTTGCGGGAACTGGGTGAAACTGAATTTATACGCCACCATCAGTGTCCGTTGCGTTCTTTGGCCGCTTTTGAGAAGAGCGAATATGCCGATGACTGGCGTGAGCTAATGCGCCTTTTTCTTGTCAGGCGTACACGCAGTTTCATTCAGGAAAACTATGCCAAAACTGATCCGGGAAACGGGCGTAAATACCTTACATTCGAAGATGGGACCCGTTCTTATTTCCCAACTCGTCTGCCAAAAACGGTAAAGTTCGAGATCAATGATAAAAACCTCAATGATCAGTATGCTCGGCTCTACGAAACGGATGTAGTTGATGCGATTAACAACTTGAACCTTCCGCGCTATGGCCTTGGCAATTATGTCAAGGAATCTCCGGACATGCCGCCCACACAAACTGAAGCCGGAATATTGCAAGATCTCTCACGCGCCGGGAAAAGACTCATGGGTTTCTGCCGGACAAATCTTTTTAAACGATTGGAAAGTAGTGGGCAGGCATTTATTCAATCCATAGAACGGCACATACTCCGCAATTGCATAGTTCTATACGCCATCGAAGAGGGCAGGCCGCTGCCGATCGGCACGCAGGACGCAGGCCTGCTTGATGCCCGCATCTACGATGAGGATGCCGATTCAACAAGTGTTACGCCTGATATGTTTGCGGATGACAATGGCAATGATTCCGGAATTGATGGTGAATCGACTCTGAATTGTGAGGAAGATTATAGAAAGCGTGCCGCTGAAATCTATGCGAAATATGCTACGGAATACAAACGACGTTTCAGGTGGCTTCGTCCCGGTCTTTTCGGGAATGCCCTAACTAAAAACCTCTATGGTGACGTAAAAGCCCTGCTCAATGTATTGAAAAAATGTGGCGAGTGGAATCCTGACCAGGACACAAAACTTGATGCATTGCGCAAACTGATAGATGAAAAACATCCCGGCGAAAAAGTCATAATCTTTACTCAGTTTGCCGATACCGTGCGTTACCTTGAGAGACAGCTTATGAAACGAGGAGTATCGAGGATGGCCGGTGTGACAGGTGGATCAGCCGACCCGACATATCTTGCCTGGCGTTTCAGTCCCGAAAGCAATAACAAACGAGATCGTATACGTCCCGAAGATGAACTCCGCATTCTTGTTGCCACAGATGTTCTCAGCGAAGGTCAGAATCTTCAGGATTGTTCCATTGTTGTCAACTATGATCTCCCATGGGCCATCATCCGGCTGATCCAGCGCGCCGGTAGGGTGGACCGCATCGGGCAGAAA
Source organism: Deltaproteobacteria bacterium (assembly GCA_030603465.1). Classification (GTDB taxonomy): domain Bacteria; phylum Desulfobacterota; class Syntrophia; order Syntrophales; family UBA2210; genus JAFGPZ01. Next base: position 782 of record JAUVXT010000191.1, on the reverse strand, counting down.
TCTGAAAATATTCTCTGCTATTCATTTTTGCCCGCGGAAGGGGTGGAACGTATCATTCGTCTCCGCGCCCGTGTGCATGAAAGATTGCAGGAAAACGCAGAGGTTGTCGGCACCGATGAGGCCTTCTTCGAAGATGACCGTGACAATCAGGCGGTAGTTGATCTATATAACGAAAAAGCAGGCATTTTTGATGGAGATGCCGATACTGAAGTTGACCTCGCGTCATACGCCTATCAGATCTGGGAAAATGCCGTCACGGCAGATCCGCAACTGAAAAAGATAATCCCTTCACTGCCGCCCGTGGTCTATTCTACCAAAGAACACAAGCCAGGCGAGAACAAACCTGAAGGAGCTCTGGTCTATATGAGGACCGGTGAGGGAAACGATTCGCTTGCCTGGATTGATAAGAAAGGAAAGAGTGTCACAGAATCGCAGTTCGATATTTTAAAGGCAGCGGAGTGCTCACCCGACACTGTGCCATTGCCCCGCAGTGAAAATCACCATGAGCTTGTGCAAAAGGGAGTGCAGTACATGGTTAAGGAAGAAAAATCGATTGGTGGTCAGCTGGGAAGGCCGTCCGGCGCCAGATTTCGCACCTATGAGCGTCTCAAACGATATGCTGAAGAAGTAGAAGGGACGCTTTTTGAGACTCCGGAACTTCTCAAAGCCATTGATGAGATTTACCGTTATCCCCTCCGGCAATTGGCAACTGACACGTTGAACCGTCAGCTTCGCAGTGGTGTTTCCGATGAAGTTTTGTCACAGCTGGTAATCGCCCTGAG
>JAUVXT010000181.1 GCA_030603465.1 Deltaproteobacteria bacterium | reverse complement strand
CGGCTCCGTATTCCCCGTCGGCCTGATCGCAATCGTCCTGACAGGCATGGAACTCTTTACCGGTGACTGTATGCTCGTCCCCATGGCGGCGATGATGAAGAAGATCTCCTGGAACGCCGTATGGAGAAACTGGCTCTGGGTTTACATCGGGAACGTCGTGGGATCATTTTTTTATGCCTACATTATGGCGGTGGGACCTCTGGTCACGGGACAGGCAGATGGAACCATGGCCGTTAACGCCTTTGGACTCACGGCTGTCAACATTGCCGTCGGCAAAACACTCACCTATAAGGCCGTCGGCGCTGCCGGCATCTGGTCATGCTTTATCAAGGCCATCGCGTGTAACTTCCTGGTAAATATCGCGATTCTTCTGGCTATCTCGGCGGATAATGTGGTGGGCAAATTCTTCGGAATATGGTTCCCCATCATGGCCTTTGTATCTACCGGTTTTGAGCATTGCGTGGCCAACATGTATTTCCTTCCCACGGGAAAATTTCTCGTTGACTGGTATCCGGCGGTTGTGGGGAAAATAGGAGGATTGTTGGCAAGCAACAATGGACTCAGTTGGATAGATGTGTGGTGGTGGAATATAATCCCCGTCACCATCGGAAATATTTTTGGCGGATTTCTCTTCATCGGCGTGGCCTACTACCTGATGTTCAGAAATGAAGTCCCTCAAGATTAAAAAGGTGTAATTTGTCGATATTTGCATGGATAACATTCGTTTTTTGCGCGTTAGCGGTATTATTACATTATCTGACGACTGGCAGTTCGCAGTTTTTGCTCTTTGCCATTCCGGGGCTTATATTGCTTATCGTTATTCCAATGACACTCGCGTGGATGAGCCGCAGGAGTTATGCCCGGGCGGCGGGCGAATACATTAATAAGTGTCGTTATTTCAAGATAGCAAAGATTACTCTGGGAACTACGGGCACAGTTGTAAAGGTGTCGGGTTGTGTGGAAAAGGTGAGTTTTAGATGGCTCAACAGACCTCATTTTATTATTAAAGATGAAACGGGCGCCATCAGGGCAATCATGTTCACATCACCTTCAGAAGACATAAAAAAGGGCGATATCGTAGATGTTCTCGGCGTTGTGATTAAAAACATCTTTTCACGCGGGACACCCGCCATATCCGCCATCAGCGTAGAAAAGAAAAAAGACGAAAAGCGTTAAGGAGGTTACAATGGAAAAAGGTGAAGGTAGATTTGCATTCGGATTCCTATTGGTAGGGCTGGCGCCCTTCTTTGGAATAGCGGGCGCAGGCATTGCGGCGATAATATTTGCCATAGGGTTGATCGTTGCATCATCCGCAGCAATTTCATAAATCTAAGAGGGGGTCGGGCTATTTACTCCCCGACCCCTCTTATCCACCACACTGCATGCGGATCGTGTCCCGAGAATACAGGGTTTTGCCTCTTATGACCGCCTTGCCGAGTGCGGATTAAAACAGGAAATATTTTTCGTTTCACTCGAAATGACACGCTAATGCGACTTTTTAAGAGCGCGTCATCCTTACCTCTTTTAAGAAAACATATTCATCTATTTGACTTATTCCTACCCTATACGATAGTATTAAAATTAACAGTCGATGTTCAAGTCCCCATCGCTCTAAAAAGAGTAACAATTGACGATGGGAACCCCCTGTTACCATAAACAATGTTTTCGTTAAGCTCCCCGCAGCAAGCTGCGGGGAATGCGCGCGATTCAGTTCAACGCATATTAAAAAAGGACGAGGAGCATAAAAATGGAAAAACCGATAGACAATTACTGGCAGAAAAGATTGACCGATCTTGGAAAGACGCTGGAGGCGAATAATTTCGCAGTATATCAGGCGGAAAATTCAGAGGAGGCAAAGAAGATCGTACTGGAGCAAATTATGCCCCCACTGAACGCGAAGAGCGTTTCCTGGGGTGGATCGGTGACATTTATCGCCACCGGCCTCTATCACCTTTTGAGGGATGATAAAAATCTGGATGTCATCGATATATACAATAAAAGTATTCCGCCCGAAGAGATAATAGAACGCCGGAGACAATCACTCCAGGTCGATCTTTTCCTGACGGGGACCAATGCCGTAACGGAAGACGGCATACTGGTAAATCTGGATATGACCGGCAACCGTGTGGCCGCCATTACCTTTGGTCCCAAACATGTTGTCGTCTTTTTGGGCAGGAACAAGATAGTATCCGATCTGGATGAGGCTATGCTTCGTATTAAAAATTATGCGTCGCCAACCAACGCAATGCGGCTGGACATGAAAACACCATGCACCAAAACATCTTATTGTGAAGATTGCAAAGGCGATAACCGTATCTGCAACACCTGGACAATAACGGAGAAATCATTCCCCAAGGGGAGGATAAAGGTCGTTCTTATCAATGAAGATCTTGGGCTGTAAGTAACCGGTTTATCCCAAGAGGAGAAAGGGAAAAGGGGGGAAATCGCAATAACTCTCCGCAGAGAGAAGGATAATTTGATACTCTTTACGTTAAAAGATAATGGGATAGGATTCCCCGCGGATATAGATTTTCACAACACGGAGACATTCGGTCTTCAACTTATAAACAGTCTGGTTGAGCAGATTAAAGGGACTGTTGATATTGAGAGGGACGGGGGAACAACGTTTACAATTACCTGCGCCATTTAAAGCGCCCTTCGGTCTGAAAGAAAAGAATGACTTCTCAACCCGGGGTATTAATGACGAAATACAGGGATTTATTTCTCTCCTGGAAGAGGGAATTGTGACAAGAAGAAGCAGAAGAAAATCGTGGATTGTTATACCCCCATGGATAGTGATAGGCGCCGTCATTATACTGGCACCCATATTCCTTTTTGTGGCCCTCGAAAATATAAACACGCAAAAAGAAAACACAACCAGACTCCTCATGGAAAAAGGGGCGGCGCTGATAAGATCTTTTGAGGCCGGCACCAGGACCGGGATGATGGGGATGAAATGGGGGGGGCTTCAGGTTCAGAGGTTGCTCACCGAAACATCACAGCAATCCGACATTATCTATCTTTTGATCACCGACAATGCCGGCAAAATAGTGGCCCACAATGATCTCTCAAAAATAGGAGAATATTACGGAAGGGATCTGGATCTGGAAAATATTTCCAAATCAAAGACATTAAAATGGAGGCAGATAGAAGATCAGAAAGGGGAGAATATCTTTGAAGTATTTCGTATGTTTTCCCCGGTAAAGAGCCCCTCCCGAAGACGCCTTCCCATGATGATGCATGACGACTGGTTCAGATCCCGCTACGGTCAAATGCAGGATGAGCCCGATTCCCCGCTCATAATCTTTGTGGGCCTTGACATGGCGCCGATAGAAACGGCAAGAAAGGAAGATGCGAGCCATACCGTTTTTATGACTGCCATTCTGCTCCTTATCGGATTTGCGGGGATTATCACCCTCTTCCTCGCCCAGGGATATCAATCGGCCAGGACATCCCTCTCCCGGATAAAGGCCTTTTCAGACAATCTGGTAGCAAATATGCCCATCGGTCTTCTTGCCTTTGATCGTAACGCCCGCGTAACGTCCATCAATCAAACGGCCGAGTCTCTTCTACAACTCTCTATCGCCAAAAGCATCGGAAAGAAGGCCGAAGAGATCATACCGAATCAACTTGCCGTGCTCCTCGATCGGATGAAAAAGGAAAAAGGCATCATTGAAAAGGAAATCGAATGGCCAATGACCGACGGAAGAATCATCCCTCTGGAAGTAATTGCCACACACCTGAAAGAGGAAGACGATACCTTCCTGGGGTATATTATCCTTTTCAGGGATCTTACCGAAATACAACACCTGAGAAAGGAAATCGACCGAAGCAAGAGGCTTGCATCGATCGGAAGGCTGGCAGCCGGTGTCGCGCACGAAATCCGAAACCCCCTCAGCTCCATAAAGGGTTTTGCCACCTATTTCAGGGAACGATACAGCGAGATACCGGAAGACCAAAAGACGGCCGACATCATGGTTCAGGAAGTGGACCGGCTAAACAGGGTGATCAGTCAACTCCTGGAATTCGCACGCCCGATGAATATCCAGTTGAAACCCGTCTCTCTGGAGGCCTTCATAAAGCGCTCTATAAAGATGGTAGAAGGCCAGGCCATCGATAAAGGCATCAAGATCGCGGCAAATTTATCTTCAGAATTGGATGACACGTTCATCGATCCGGACAGGATAAACCAGGTACTCCTCAACCTCTATCTGAATGCCATCGAAGCGATGGAGGATGGAGAAACACTCTCCGTGACTCTGGCCCCCTGTGGCGAAAAGAGAGTAAAGATTGAGATATCGGATACCGGAAAGGGTATCGGCAAAAAGGACGTGGAGAAAATATTTGACCCCTACTTCACAACCAAATCATCGGGAACCGGCCTTGGACTCGCCATTGTTCACAGGATCGTTGAGGCGCACAAGGGAGAGATCAGGGTTCAAAGTAGTGTGGGGCGGGGAACCACAGTAACGATAATACTGCCACTTCTGATAAACGAAACGGACAACATACAAATTTTTAATAATGAGGATCAGGGGTCATGAAGTCGAAAGGCGATGTTCTTGTTGTAGATGACGATAATGCCCATCGCACCATGTTGCGCACGCTCCTCTCAGGATGGGGTTACGAAATTACCGAAGCAGACGATGGTGACACGGCGATAGAAAAGACCCGCGAGCAGCCCTTCGACTTGATCCTGGTTGATGTCAGAATGATACGAGTTTCAGGGATAGAGGCCCTTGAGGAGATCAAGTCCTTTAACCCTGCAATTCCAGTAATTATTATGACCGCTTACTCATCCGTTGAAACCGCTGTTGAGGCCCTGAAAAAGGGCGCGTACGATTATCTCACCAAACCTCTCGATTTTGATGAACTAAAACTTGCCATGGAACGCGCCATGGATCACAAACAACTGAAAGAGGAGAATCGACTCCTGAAGGAGAGCCTCGGTGTCCACTTTGACAGTCAAAGCATAATAGGGCGCAGCGATTCCATGGTAAAACTCCTCGAAATGGTGGCGCAGGTGGCGCCATCGGACGCAACCGTCCTGATTACAGGCGAATCGGGCACGGGAAAGGAATTGATCGCCGGGGCAATACATTTCAACAGCACAAGAAAGGAAGGCCCCTTTATAAAGTTGAACTGCTCGGCCATAACGGAGACGCTCCTCGAATCAGAGCTTTTCGGACACGAAAAGGGCGCCTTTACCGGCGCGGAGCGATTGAAAGAGGGAAAATTCAGGCAGGCCGACGGGGGGAGTATCTTCCTGGATGAGGTAAGTGAAATGTCTCTCTCCATGCAGGTGAAATTGCTGCGGGTCTTACAGGAGCGGGAGATCACACGCGTGGGGGGCGAACAGGTGTTCACTGTCGACGTCAGGGTGATAGCGGCAACCAACAAAGATCTGAAAGAAGAGATTGAAGCGGGAAGATTCAGGGAAGACCTCTTCTATCGCCTCAACGTCGTCACCCTCACAGTGCCCCCCCTGAG
>JAUVXT010000234.1 GCA_030603465.1 Deltaproteobacteria bacterium | reverse complement strand
GACTTCCAAGTAACTCGTTTGGCCGAATTTAACATAACTTATTGATTCTTTTGGGCACTATTCAGATACACGGCCTGTTCGGGGAACAGGCCCTACAATATGTAGGGGCCGATGCCCCCATCGGCCTTAAACATGCTTTGTAAAAGTTACTTCCAATTATAATGCCGCAAGGTGGCATAGCGGAGCTTTTTACGATGCTGTCTGATATGGGTGCATAATACAGAGCCTCAGGAAGACGAGCCCAACTCTTTTGACCTCTGGGTCGCCACTTCAACTGCCGTCATGAGCGTTGCCCTTAGTTTACCATCTTCCAGGGCCTTTAGACCGGCTATAGTAGTACCTCCCGGTGACGTTACCATATCTTTTAACTGGCCCGGGGTTTTGTCACTTACAATACAGAGTTTGGCTGCCCCCAAAAGTGTCTGGGCGGACAACTTGAGAGCGATATCTCTCGCCAATCCCATCTTGACTCCCGCGTCTGAAAGGGCCTCTATGATGGCGAATACATAAGCGGGGCCGCTTCCGCTGAGACCCGTAACCGCGTCGATGAGTTCTTCCCTTACTGTAACAGAAATTCCGATGGAATCGAATATCTGGCGTGCAATGGCAAGTTCTTCATCCGTTGCATTTCCCCCCCCCGCGATTGCTGTTGCTCCTTCACCAATAAGGGCCGGCGTATTTGGCATTACCCTGATTACATGAGCTCTCTTACCCAGACTACCTTCCATGAATTTGATGGGAATACCCGCCGCTATGGATATGACGAGTTTGGATTCATCGATTGAATTCGCTATCCCCGATAAGACCTCTCCCATGTTCTGGGGTTTTACGGCCAGGATTACAATGTCGGCCCCTTTTACAACATCGTCGTTTTTTTCTGTCGTTGTGAATCCATATTTTTTCTTCAGATAATCCCGCCGTTCCTCCGCCACGTCGGATACTGTTATATTTTCCGCAACAACCAGATTACCCGCGATAATGCCGCTGGCGAGGACTTCACCCATATTTCCGCCACCTATGATTCCTACCCTTTTATCTTTTATCATCTCAGCATACTCCTTCTTGCTTTTAGAAACATTTTCTTCGCGATTCAATGCCTTTGAACTGAACAGTGAGCGCATTTCCCGCAGCTTGCTGCGGGGAGCTTCAATATAACCCTTGACTTTTAAACAAGCAATCATTATTTAAAATCAGAAAAGTAATTTTTTATCAAGGGGAAATAATGTTTGTTATAGGAAACTTTATCGAGGCGATCGCCAGGATAATCGACATCGGACTTTCCATATATATGTGGCTTATAATCATAAGGGCGCTCCTTTCCTGGGTGAATCCGGATCCATATAACCCGATTGTAATACTTCTCTATCGTACCACGGAACCGGTCCTGTATTATATAAGGAGATGGATCCCTCTGAGGGGATTAGGGATCGATATTTCCACCATAGTTGCCATCCTTATTATCGTATTTTTGCAGAGCTTCCTTGTAAGGAGCATGCTTCAGATAGCAGTTTACTTTAAGTAACTTATGGCCCTTTGGCCTTAATTCCCGGGTAGTTATGATTTATGTAAAGGAGACAAAGGACGGCGTAGTCTTCAATGTCAGGGTGTTGCCCAGGTCATCCAGGTGTGAAATCGCGGGGATTCAGGATGATGCCCTGAAAGTCAAGATAACGGCAGCCCCTGTGGATGGGAAGGCCAATAATGAGTGCATTAAGTTTCTTTCCGATAAGCTGGGGATTAAAAAGTCGCGGATCAGTATTATTTCCGGTCATAAATCGAAGAACAAAAAAATTGCCATATCGGGAATGACAGCGAAAGATATGGAAACCATTATCTCTGGAATATGAAAAACCCCAATACCAAAGGTTCCAAAAAAAACAGCAACAGTGAAACAGAAAAAACACGTGTTGCAAAGGCGGCCGGGACCGTCGGGCTGGCGACGCTACTGAGCAGGGTGTTCGGTTTTATCAGGGATGTGGTCGTTGCCGGTTTCTTTGGGGCCGGACTTGCGACGGATGCCTTCTTCGTCGCCTTTAGAATTCCCAATCTTCTGAGGAGACTCTTTGCCGAGGGGTCCCTCACCATAGCCTTTGTCCCCGTATTCACCGAATATCTGGAGAAGAGAACGAAAAAGGATGCCGTCGATCTGGCAAATGTTGCCTTTACGCTCCTCTCCATCATACTGGTTGTAGTTTCCCTTTTAGGTGTAATCTTTTCACCATTTATTGTTAAAATCATAGCGCCGGGCTTTGCAAAGATTCCCGATAAATATCACCTTACCGTATTCCTCACACGCCTCATGTTTCCGTACATATTTTTCATCTCCCTTGTGGCGCTCTGCATGGGGATCTTGAATTCTCTGAGGCATTTTGCCGCTCCGGCCCTCGCCCCGGTCGCCCTCAATATTTCCATGATTATCGCCACTCTCGGGCTTCGGAACTATTTTGATGAACCCATCATCGCCCTTGCCGTCGGTGTTATGGCAGGCGGTATAATCCAGCTCGTTATGCAGTTTCCCTTCCTCGTGCGGGTGGGAGTAAAACTGAAACCCGATTTTCATTTCAATAACCCCGGAGTCAAGAGGATCGGCCTGCTCATGTTACCGGCAGTCTTCGGCGCCGCGGTGTATCAGATCAATATTTTCGTAAGTACGCTCCTTGCGTCTCTCCTTCCCGGAGGGAGTGTGTCATATCTCTATTATGCCGACAGGATAGTGCAGCTTCCGCTGGGAATATTTGCCATTGCTATCGGGACGGCGGCACTCCCCAGCTTTTCCGAACATGCGGCGAAGGGGGACTTTGAAGAGCTGAAAAAGACCATCTCTTTTTCTCTTGGTCTCATCCTCTTTGTGACCATACCGGCGATGGTGGCCCTGATCGTTCTCCGTGTTCCCATTATATCCGTCCTCTTTCAGCGGGGGGAATTTAATGTATTATCGACGATTCTAACTTCGCAGGCCCTGCTCTTCTACGCGGTGGGCCTGTGGGCCTTTTCCGTGATCAGGGTAATAGTCTCTGTATTCTATTCGCTGCAAGACACAAAAACCCCGGTAAAGGTTGCCGTCATCGCACTCACTGTAAATATAATCATGGGCATTATTCTCATGTTTCCCCTCAAGCACGGAGGACTCGCCCTTGCCACCTCGATTGCTTCGGCGGTAAATGCGGTCATGTTATTCCTCTTGCTGAGAAAGCAGATAGGACCTTTTCTGGAGAAGGATTTTTATGCCTCCTTTCTAAAGGTTGTCATCGCATCCCTTATTATGGGGCTCGTTATTCTCGTGATCACTTATGCATTCGGATTTTCGACCGATCAACCATTCACGGACAGACTGATAATCCTGACAGTGGCTATCTTCGCGGGACTGGCCGTATTCGTCGCCGCATCATTTGCCATGAAAAGCAAAGAGATGGTTGAGACTGTAAGGATTGTTGAGAGAAAGTTAAAAAGGAGATAGGATCCGCGGCTGTCGCCGTTACCAAAAGCATTGGAGCAGCGGCGACAATATCTTAAATTTCCCCAAATGTTACCGGCTCTGGGGAAGCTTCAGTTTTTGATTGATATATATGCGGTTCCTGGATCGTATCTTGTTGATCTTCATAAGCGCCGTGACGGATGTCTTGTATCTCCTGGCAATCATTTCCAGATTGTCTCCCCTTTTCACAACATGTGTAAGTTGTGGCGAGTAGACCTTCAATTTCTGCCCCACGCGTATCATGTTCTTCGACTTCAGTTTGTTCAGTCTCATAATTGACCGAACAGTGGTGTGGTTTTTCTTCGCGATTCTTTCGAGGTAATCTCCCCTTTTTACCCTGTACAGGATGATCCTTTTTGTGGAATCGGATTGTTTGACTTTTGCTTTGACCGGCGCTGTCTTTTTGGGAGAGGTTGCGGTAACTTGTACTTTTTTTGCGGGAGCCCTGGCGGCGTCGGTTTTCTTCTTTTCCGGTTTCACGGCCTTTTGGGGAGCAGATTTGACAATCGGGTCCTTGAGTGCCGGCGGTGGAGGTGTGGAAACAGGCAAAGGTGATTTGATACTCCCTTGTCCCACCGCTGCGACGGGCCGTGGAGCGGGGAGGAAATCACCGATAGCGGATGCAATCGCCGCGGCGATCTTCCTTTGATAATCGGTGCGGCGAAGGAGAGCCTCCTCCTTCGGATTTGAAATATAGGCTACTTCCACAAGAATTG
>JAUVXT010000230.1 GCA_030603465.1 Deltaproteobacteria bacterium | reverse complement strand
TCTTGCCGTTACGGCTACTTATATCGGGTTGTCTGTGGGACCGGTGCTGGGCGGGATTATGTGTCAATATATAAGCTGGAGGAGCATCTTCTATTTGACCGGCCTTGGCGGCCTGATTGTCATACTTCTTGCCATGATTCGATTGAAGGGCGAGTGGGCGGAAGCCAAAGGAGAGTCCTTTGATTTCACAGGGAGCATATTTTACATGAGCGGTCTCGTGGCATTATTCTATGGGATTTCCATGATCTCAAAGGCCCCCGTGGCAAAGTATCTGCTTGCAGCAAGTGTCGTCCTTATTGCATGCTTTGTTTTCTTACAGTTGAAGGTACGATACCCACTTTTTCAAATTCGTATTTTTTCTCATAATGCCGCCTTTGCCTATTCTAACCTGGCGGCAATGATTAATTACAGCGCAACCTTTGCCATCGGTTTTATCCTTTCACTCTATCTACAGGTTGTGCGGGGATACGGTCCTCAGGCGACGGGATTAATCATCCTTGCGCAGCCGGTGGTGATGGCGGCATTTTCGTCGCTTGCCGGGACGCTGTCGGACCGGATTGAGCCACGTATCGTGGCATCGTGGGGCATGGGCTTGAACGCCCTTGGTCTTTTAATCTTTGTTTTCCTCAGCGCAACGACACCTGTATGGATGATCGTCTTGAATCTTTTCATCGTCGGTCTGGGATTTGCCCTCTTTTCATCCCCCAATACAAACGCGATCATGAGTTCCGTTGAAAAACGGTATTACGGGATAGCCTCATCGACAGTTGCGACGATGCGGATGATCGGAATGGCAACCAGTATGGCACTTGTAACGGTTGCACTATCCTTATTTGTCGGTGAAAATGGCCTATCTTCCGCGCATTCGATAGAATTGTTAAAAAGCTTCAAACTGGCCTTCCTGGTGAGCGGCGTTCTCTGCTTCTTCGGTATCTTCGCGTCATTAGCCCGGGGCAACGTCCGGTCATAGATTTTGAAGACTGCCGTCAATCTGTTTAGTGTCGTGTCAATCAAGAAATGTCATTTCGACCGCAGGGAGAAATCTAAGATTTCTCAGTCGTGAAGACTCCATCGAAATAACGGGGTATCGTTGGCATGACATTAGTATGAAACGAATTTTAAATAGATACCCGTCAAAATGCCTTTTCCTGAGAGAAATCCCTTTACATAGAGGGATGATTCTTTATATATTGCCGATCGACAGAAATTGTAAACGGATGAAAGGACAATTTTAAATACAGAAAATGTTTCTCTAATTCAGACGCCAGGAGGAGAGTTATGGCAAAAGTACAGATAAAGGGCGCTATTCCCCCCATGATAACGCCATTTAAAGAAAACGGTGATGTGGATTATGAAAGTCACAGTCGCAACATGGAATTGTGGAACGAATCCGACCTGGGCGGGTATCTCGTACTCGGTTCCAATTCAGAAGCCATATATCTTACTGAAGAAGAAAAGATCGAAATGGTAAAATTGACGGTACAAAAGGCAAAGAAAGGCAGAATAATCCTTGCTGGTACGGGTATGGAATCTACGCGGGAGACAATCAGCTTGACCAACAAGGCGGCCGATGCGGGGGCCGATGCGGCGCTTATCCTGACCCCGTTCTACTACGGCGGAAATATGAACGATGAGGCCCTGATCAACTTTTTTTCCGAGGTGGCGGACAATGTCACTATTCCCGTCCTGATCTACAACGTAACGAAATTCACGCACATAAATATCTCTGCAAATGCCGTAGCAACACTCAGCAGGCACCCCAATATTGTAGGGATGAAGGACAGCTCGGGTAATATCCCTCAACTCGTCGCGTTTAAATCTGTCATTACCGAGGACTTTAACCTGATAGTGGGGACGGCATCAGCCTGGTATCCGGCATTGACCCTTGGTGTCAAGGCCGGCATCCTGGCCCTTACAAATATTGCGCCCGATGGTTGTGCACAGGTTCAGAAGGCTTATGAAAAGGGTGATCACAAAGAGGCTCGTGAGATTTACGAGAGGCTATTTCCGGTAAATACCGCCATTACGGCTACCTATGGTGTTGCGGGGTTGAAATATGCCGCCGATCTTTTGGGTTATAAAGGAGGTTTCGTAAGAAGTCCGCTTTTACCCGTCAGAGAAAAAGAAAAGGTTCAGATAAAAGAGATTCTGCAAAAAGCCCGGCTCCTGTAAAAAAGTGCAGGGCTCTTTTGCATAAACCTTAAATCACTAAGGCGCTGCTCTACATTCTGCGATCCCCATTATTTCGGTATTATTCTCAACTGTGCGCTCCCAGAAGATAGCGGGTGCGCGAAACGTTAATATGTGGTTCTCAGAAGGCTATGGAATCGTCGCTTTCGAGGTCTGACGCCGTGTCGCACGTTGAAAAGGTGCAGACCATACGCATGACATTGTCTCCCGTATTTCTGATGAGGTGGCTTTCGCCTTCCGGGATGAAAATGGCGTCGTTTGCCTTGAGGGGAAATACCGTGTCCCCTATCTTGATATCCCCTGTCCCCGACAGGATGGTGATAATTTCCTGGCTCTCTCTATGAAGATGCCCCGGAGAGGTGACCTTTCCGGGCATTACATCGGTTATCCTGAGAGAGATGCCGGCATCTCCGGTATTCTCCTTGTTAAATATGTCCCTGATCTCTCTTCCGGTGATCTTCCCCACCGGCACGTCATTAATATTAATTACCTGTCCTGCCATAGGATATTCCTTTCTCTGTTATTTCTCTTCGATGTTCAGAAACCGCTCCGGCAGCGGATAAAAGCGCTATGCATTTCCATATAAAGCGTTGTTCAGGAATAATCAAGGTAAAAAGGTCAGGGAAGGGACATTCCGGGTCATTTCTCTTCAGAGTCTCTTTATCACAAATCTAGAGCCGGGCATTAAAGAAAGGCGCTCCATGCATGCCATTTTTTTGTTTACATGCATCCCTGTGAATGATAGCTTTGCAATGGTATCAAGGTGTAGATAGTACCATTCTTAAATCCCCATAAGTATTGAATGAAGGAGATGAACAATGCCCAACTTCAGCGCAAATCTTTCAATGTTGTTTACAGAGGTGGATTTCCCGGATCGTTTCGAACGAGCTTCCGGAGCAGGCTTCAAAGCCGTCGAATATCTTTTTCCCTATGCCTGGTCGAAGGATCGACTGGCAGATGAGTTGAAAAAGCATAAACTGAAACAGGTTCTCTTCAATCTTCCGGCGGGAAACTGGGACGGTGGCGAGAGAGGTATCGCATGTCTCCCCGGGAGAGAGGGAGAATTTCAGAAAGGTGTGGGAAAGGCCATTGAATATGCCGCGGCACTCCAATGTCCCCGTGTGAACTGTCTTATGGGACTCTACCCCGAAGGCGAATCTTCCGGGAATGTGCGCCGCACATCGGTGGATAATCTGAAATATGCCGCAGATGCCTTGGAGAAGGCTGACATAAAACTCCTCGTTGAACCGTTAAACAACATCGATATTCCCGGATTTTATCTGGTAAACACGAGAGACACGCTTCGATTATTCGAAGAAGTCAATCATCCCAACCTCTGGCTGCAATACGACATTTATCACATGCAGATCATGGAGGGGGACCTCATTCGTACAATTTCCGATAACATAGACCGCATCGCCCATATGCAACTGGCCGATAATCCGGGACGTCACGAACCGGGGACGGGAGAAATCAACTATCCCAACGTATTCAAGGCCATCGATGAGACCGGCTATGACGGGTGGATCGGATGCGAATATAAACCTGCGGGCACAACAGAGGAAGGATTGAGCTGGATGAAAAGAAGGGGGTCTTAAATATTTGGTAATTGGGGACGGGTTCTCATTTAAATAATAAAACTTGCGACATTTTTTGTGCCTTCCCTGATAATGCCTGTTATCAGGGTATCGCGTACAGCCATCCGGACGGCTAATGGCATGCATCGGGAAGAGAAAAAGCAAATACTTATCGTTCTCCGATTCCATTTGCTGCAGCCGACTTAATTTATGAAAATTCCTTGACATTTTCTTGTATTAGCGTAAAATCTCCAAAGATTCCTTGAGATAGTGCATATAGAAGTTCTAACCCTTAAACACATAAAAAAAGAGGGCCGTATGGACTGATTATAAAAAAGACCCCGTATCTTAAAAAAAAAGAGGCGGGGTTTTTTATTTTGTGCGTCAGTGGGTATTGCCGGGGTTTTATCCGGATCCGGATAAACAATGTTCTGCGAAGAGATAAGCGACTATGTCTA
>JAUVXT010000286.1 GCA_030603465.1 Deltaproteobacteria bacterium | reverse complement strand
ATCTTTACAAATATTGTGAGAATGATAATCGCGACACCGTAATTGTGGACATACTGGTAGACAAACTTCAGGGCATATAAGAGGGGGAGGGCCAGCCATTTTACCCATGAACCAAAATTGATGGAATTTTCAAGGCCGACTCCTTCGGCTTTCAGGATAGCGTAGTCCTTGGGGCCGAGATAGAGTGTGTACCTGAAAACAGCCGATTGTCTCGGTGGGATCATATTTTTCGGACCCTCAAGACCTGTGGAAACAAGATTTCTGTTGTCCTTGGAAACAACAAAACTGGTGAGTGACGGTTGTTCGGGTATCATAGAGGCAATAAAATATTTTCTCTCAAGTCCAACCCAGGATACATCCGGCCCTAGATACTTTTTCTCTCCCAGCTTTTCCGGATTTTCCGTTTCGAAATCCTCCTTGATATACGAGACCGGCCCAACGTGGCTGTATCTATCCGAGTCCGCATCGGGATCGAAATACCAGTTCCAGCTCAGAAGAGCGTTTTCATTGAGTGTGTTGTCCGACAGGTTATGAACCTTCATCTCCAGTTCAAAGGCATATTTGTCGGAGTAGAAGGTGAAGACCTTCTCTATCCTGATCTTGTCTTTATATGACCAGGAAAATGTAAGCCGTTTTGTGTCGATGCCCCTGGTAAGATCAATGGAATCTGCGTCCGCTTCGTATATCACATCTGCGGGAAGATCGATGCTTGAATTGGGAAAGGTAGTGACAAGAGGATTAAACATCCCTTCCTTCACGTTAACAAATTCTACCAGTTCCGAATCCTTTTCGACCGCCTCGCGGAAGTTCTTTAATTTGAAAGATTTCAGACTTGCGCCCTGGGAACTGAAAACCGCTATGTAGAGAGGGTTTTCAACGGTAATATCTTTTCCCTTCTCCCGGTAATCAACTTCTCCCGTCAGCGATTCCTGCTGTACAATTATCTCTCTTACCCCTTGTCTGGAAGAGGCGGGCGCATTTTCGATAATTATACCTCTATCGGTTCCCCGGGTGGCCGTTTCTACTTCTTCCGTCTGGGCTACCTTAGACTTCTCTGGATATTTTTCAGCGATATAATATTGATACCCCATCATCAGTGCTAACGACAGGATTATGGCAAGGAGTGTCCTTTTGTCCATTCATGTCCTCCATTTTGTAATGCGTTGACTATTTTACGGGATCGTATCCGCCGGGATTGAAAGGGTGGCAGCGAATAATACGCCTAAGGCCAAGGACGCCTCCTTTTAAGAGACCATAACGTCTGATGGCCGCGGCAGAATATTCGGAGCATGAAGGTAAAAAACGGCAACTCTGCGGGAAAAGCGGGGATATAATAATCTGATAAAGCTTTATGACGAGAATAAATATCTTTCCCAAAATTTGCATATATCCTAACCCTTCCCAAAGAGCCTGTCCAGCTCTGTACATACATCCTGATATTTCAGCAAAGACACATCTTTTTTTACTACAATTATTATATCTTTTGAATCAGGTAGTCTGTCTTTTCTTAGCCTGAAAAATTCTCTTAAAAGACGTTTTGTTCTATTTCTCTTAACCGAATTCCCTACCTTTTTACTGACCGCTATTCCCAGCCTAGTTATGCCCGATTTATTGCTGCCTAGTATGGCGATGAAATTACTCGAGCCGATACGACCCCCTTCCCGATATATCCTCAAGTAGTCTCGTCTTTTTCTTATCCTTTCATTTTTACCAAAGGATTGCTTTCCCATTTTATTTGCATGCAGATTGAAGTAAGTGTCTAATCTGCCCTGTCCACTGAAAGATTAAACGGCGAGCCTTGTTCTTCCCTTTGCCCTTCTCCTATTCAGGATTTGCCTGCCCCACCGTGTCGCCATTCTTGTACGAAAACCGTGTTTCCGCTTCCTTTTTGTGTTACTTAATTTTGTCAAATTTTTCTTCATAATCTGAACTCCGCTTGAAATCTATAAGTTGTGCAATTGACCATAATTAGTATTATTTGTCAAGGTGTATATTGATATCCGACAAGAAAAATATATTGACAATCCCTGAATCCTTATGTTAGTTACGATTTCTGATTTGTCAATATGGGGCTGTAGCTCAGCTGGGAGAGCGCTTGAATGGCATTCAAGAGGTCCGCGGTTCGATCCCGCGTAGCTCCACCATAAAAATCAAGGACATGCGAAGACGCTTCGTATGTCCTTTTCTTTTTTGTAGGAAATGGGAAAGGGGGTCAAACGTAGACCTGATAACCATATCAAGGTGCCCGGGTTTGTTTAAAGTGACACCTCCCCAACCATAGCAGGAGATGCTATGGTCCAGTGTAAAATACACTATAAGGATCTAGGAGGTGTCACATGAAAGCTTACGCCGGAATTGATTTACATTCAACCAATAATTATATCGGTATCATCAACGATAAAGATCAACGGCTCTTTAAAAAACGAATGCCCAATGACCTGGATGTCGTACTCTCCGCACTGGAACCGTTTCAACAAGACCTTCACGGCATCGTTGTCGAGTCCACCTACAACTGGTACTGGCTGGTAGATGGTCTGCAGGATCATGGCTATACAATCCATCTGGCAAATCCGTCGGCAATCAAACAGTATGGAGGCCTCAAACATACCGATGACAGGTGGGATTCATTCTGGCTTGCCCATCTGTTACGTTTGAATATCCTGCCTGAAGGATATGTTTATCCTAAAGAAGAACGGCCTGTGCGGGATCTGCTTCGCAGGAGGACGATGCTGGTAAGACAGCGGACCACCCATATATTAAGTCTG
>JAUVXT010000233.1 GCA_030603465.1 Deltaproteobacteria bacterium | reverse complement strand
ACAAAATCAATTTCCCGCTTGTCGGTATCCCTGAGGAACCTGAGCTCCATTTTAAAGCCTTCAATGTCCTCAGTATAATAACAGTACTTTAATAGCTGACATGCAACAAAGTTTTCAAAACGTTCCCTTTCACCTGCAGCCTGAGACCAGTCAAATAAGTACAGTTTCCGCTCTTTTTTTACTGCCCTTATATCAGGAGAACCAAACGGATTAATTCGAAAACAAATATACATTTTTTCGAGGATAGTGATCCATCTTTCGACTGTATCATGAGCTACTTGCATCAATTCCTTCAAATTTTTGATCGATAGCGGCGCTTCAACCCTATTTGGAAGCTAGTCCATGAGAAGCTCCATAAGAGAAATTTCCTTGATATTCTCAAGATCCCTAATGTGGACAAGCCACATTCAAGATTAAAAAGATATTTTCTTGCAAACTAAAGTTTGTGCCTATTGGGCAAGAAAATCAGGATTAAGGTACTAATATCATAGTAAATGACACGAGATAATCTCTCTCTCTACCACCGACTCAATGATTTCTCGTTGCCGCTCAAAAACGGTTCGGGAAAACCCCCAAACTTTAGAAGTTGAATTATATCATTTTTATTTGGATTAGAGGTTAGCTCATTGGGTGAAAAATGATGCAACCTGAAATAATGGTATCGCCCCTGGAGAGAATCCCCGCCTTTACGATAAAAATCCAACCGCGCAGAACCAGTAATTAAAAAAGAAATTGATGATTTATATGTGTCGTAAAATCCTTTAATAAGGTTTCTCCATCTCGCAAATTTATGTATTTCATCCAGAAGGATAAGCTTTTGATTTGGAGGAATTTCACCTCTTATTAACGATGATCGATTTTTTACGTTATCCCAGTTCAAGTATGCAGGATGCTTTTCATCTCCTTGATCAAGAAGACTTAATGCAAACGTGGTTTAGCCCACTTGCCTTGGCCCACCCACAAATACCATCTTCTCAACCAGGTCTTGTTGTACAAATTCCTGTAAATATCGTGGAATTATTTTATTTATCATGAGTATAATAAGTATAAACTTATTTTACTCATGAGTAAAGTAAGATTTACCATAAAATATTCATCCTCCCGCGAGTATATATCCCCTCCAGATTTTATATATTTAAATAGCCGGAATAGCTTTTTTATCATTAACTTTACAGTTACAGAGCCACTTATTTTTAATTTTCAGGAAATAACATGATATCTGAAAAAAACAAAAGCCTTAGTGACAAGCTTCTAATTCCCTCACACAACAGCCGGAAGACTGACGGAAAGCGAAAGAAAATATCCCCTCAAAAAAGAGATGGTACCGGGAAACTCAGGATCGGCGACAACTGGAATGCCATAACGATTATCGCGTATTCTCAAAACAGCCCCCTAAAAGCGATAGCCGAATTTGTTGAGAACAGCATCGACGCGGGGGCAAAAAACATTACGATCGTCCGGGGCAAAGAACGTGGAGAGCTTTATATAAAGGTCATTGATGATGGCGAGGGTATTCCTTTGAATGAGGAAGGCTTTCCGAATTTTAAGTATGTCGCGACACACATCTGCGATTCCATCAAGAAAAAACTGAAAAAGAAAGGCACGCAGGGAATTCAGGGTGAATTCGGGATCGGGCTTCTCAGCTTCTGGACGGTGGGGGAAAAGCTGGTCCTCTCCTCCGCGGGTTCGGACGGGAAAACCTATCAAATGGAAATGAACAAAGGCGAACCCGGTTACGCCATCACCCCGAGACGTTCCCTCTTTTCACACCCCGGAACGGAACTGCTGGTCCATCCTCTGCTTCCCGGCATCAGGCAGCTAAACGGTGAAAGGATCCAGCACTACCTTGCTTCCGAACTTAGGGACAGGATCCGCAAATCGGGTGTCAGGATCAAGATCAAGGACCGGTATTCAAGAAAAGAGTTTGAAGTCAAACCGCAGCAGTTTACAGGGCACTTTCTTCACAAATTCGATGTTCTGGAAACAGAAAAAGGGCAGATATACTTTGAGCTGTATCTTAATAGCTATTCAACCGAAAATACCGTAAGTCTTTTCCGGTCAGGTACCCGGGTTTTGCCCTCAATTTCAAAACTCGACTTTTTTAATAGGGAGCCGTGGACTTCCGGATATCTTCAGGGAATGATCGATGTTCCCTATCTCCAGCTGACTCCCGGTACCCGGGACGGTGTTGTTCAGGATGATAGTTTTCAGTTATTCTGCGATTCCATCGGACCCCTGGAAGAGAAACTCCGGGGTATTATAGAGCTTGAGAAAAAAGCGGAAGAAGAGGGGGCGAGCAGGAATATTCTCAAATCCGTGCAGAGGGCCTTAAAGGAAGCGTTCCTCGCGCTCCCAAGCGGTGAATATGATTGGTTTGATATTTACGGCACAAAGGGCAGCAGCAGAAAAAGATCTGACCCTCTCTTCCTTCAGACAGAAGACACGGGTATGGGGCAAAAAATTGATCTGCCGGACATGTCGGGAGGATCAGATGAAGAGGAAGATAGAGAATTTTATAAACATGCGGGCCCGCTGTATAGCGCCGTCATCTCCCCGGCATCATGCTTTGTCAAAGTAAACACAACAAGAAACTTCAGGTGCATTCCACGCGACCGTAACCGCCGGATCGTTGAAAACCAGATAGAGGTACAATGGGAGATCAAAGAGGGCAGCGGGACGCTTTCCGGTACCGAAGGAGAGTATGTAACATTTACTGCCTCCGATGAGCCGGTCACAACTATCCTGCGCGCGACCGTAACCCAGGCAGACACAGTCTGTTATGCTGAATCTATCATAACAGTTACCGAGTCGCTTTTAGAAAAAGAGAGGCAGAACGATAAAGGGCTCAACAGGGGCATCCCGGGCTACACATTTATCCGCGCGACCGGTGAGCTCTGGAGATCAAGGTTTGATGAAAAAAACAACCTGATCATTATCAACAACGGACACAAAGACTATATTTACGCATCCTGGAAAAAACCCAGAAAATTGAAATATATATGCCGTCTATTCGCGAAGGAACTCGTGCTGAAAAACTTCGCGGGATTTGACACAGATGCCCTTCTTGAGCGTATGGTCGAGCTGATATTATATACCGAAGAGCACCTTCATTGATCGGCCCGCGCTTCGTGGAGTGGTGTCATAACTTTTCGGACATAAAAACATGATAGCTCTATGGCTTGAAAAAAATCATCTAAGTCTTCGCGAGGATATACCGGTACCGTCACCAGCCCCGGGCGAAGCCCTGGTCCGGGTACGCCTTGCAGGGATCTGCTCAACAGACCTTGAGCTCGTAAAGGGGTACCTTCCTTTCACCGGAGTGCCGGGGCACGAGTTTGCGGGAGAGATCGTTTCAATCAATGAGGCAAATGGATCTCCAACAGTGATTAATCCGTCCACAGGTGGAGGAACTTCCCCGGCGACATCGGCCAGGGCAGTGGCTGAAAGTCAGAAAGGCAAACGTGTGGTCGGCGAGATCAACATCACCTGCGGGACCTGCTGGCAGTGCCTTGCCGGCAGAAAGACTCATTGTGAAAAACGGACAGTCCTCGGTATCCTGGGACGCAACGGGGCATTTACCGAATACCTGACTCTTCCTGTAATTAATCTTCATCAGATACCTGATTCCGTTTCATATGACGCCGCTGTGTTTACCGAGCCCATTGCCGCGGCCCTCCAGATACAAATGCAGGTCCATATCCGGCCCGGAGAGAGCGTCCTTTTGATAGGCACGGGGCGTCTCGGTCAGCTGATCGCCCGAACCCTCGCCCTGACAGGGTGTGATCTAAAGGCTTTGGCGAGGCATGAAAATCAAAAGCAGATGCTTGCCTCCTTCGGCATCCCTTCAATAAGCGAGGAGAATGTCCATAAGGGTAAGTTCGACATAGTGGTGGAAGCCTCGGGATCACCTGCGGGGTTTGTCCTGGCACGTATGGCTGTCCGCCCGCGCGGCACCATTGTCCTTAAAAGCACATACAGGGGAGAGCAGGAAACAGACTTTTCCTCTCTTGTTGTCGATGAAATTACTATCGTTGGCTCCCGCTGCGGCCCTTTTCCTCCCGCCCTGGAACTCCTTGACAATAAAGCCATCGACCCGGTTGATCTGATCGAAGCTCGCTACGGGCTTTCCGATGGTCTCGAGGCGGTAAAACACGCGGCCCGACCCGGGGCACTGAAAGTACTGATCTACTCGGATTAGCACCCAC
>JAUVXT010000107.1 GCA_030603465.1 Deltaproteobacteria bacterium | reverse complement strand
GTTTTCATATTTGTGATTCGCCGCAAAGGGACATATGGTGGCACAGGCGGGATTGTTGCAGTGCATGCACCGCCTTGGAATGAAAACCGTTTTCCTCTCCCCTTCGTACTCCACGTCGGCTTGCTGTACATAGATAAAATTGTAGGGTGTCAAACGGTTGGTGACATCCTTCTTTTTGGACCAGTCTTCCGTTTTGCCCCGGGGAAAGAGCTTCGGCAATGGTGAAACGGGTTCGGGGATGATCCCCAGATTTTTATCCCTGCAGGAAGCAATGCAGCGTGGCTGATCGAAATTCGGACATCCGTCACATCGATCCAGGTCTATCAGGGTGGCAAGACCCTTTATGCCCCCCGCATAAACGGTCCGAGGAATGCCTAACCCGGAAACCATCAGCGCTCCCGCCGATGCCTTCATGAAAGACCGTCTCGTTACAGAACCTTCAATTTTAGTACTCATTAAACGTTTTCCATTTCCTTACTTTATAAATCGGAGTTATTTATATGTGGATAAAATAACTTTATCGAATATAACCTAGTCATGCACATCAGGAACGTCAACACACTTTTTGTCAATGCAGTCGAACATCAGTTTGTTTCATCCACATGGAAGCACGGCAACTGAAAATCCTCGTATCACAAACCTGTTGCGTTGTCATTATATCAAATGATATAGGCACCCTGTAAAGTAAAAAATAACAGGAGTAATCTGTGACAGGCACCTTCGTAAACAGTGGAACAATCATTGCGGGCAGTCTGATCGGCATATCACTGGGCAAACGGCTTCCCGAAAATATCAAAAAGATCATGATGCAGGCCCTGGGTCTCTCCGTCATCGTGATCGGATTGCAGATGGCCCTTTCCGGCAAGGAACTGATCGCCATGATCGGCTGTGTACTGGCCGGAGCCATTATGGGAGAGGCGATAGATATCGAAAAATGGGTAGAAAGAATGGGGGAATGGCTGAAAGCCAGATTTCGTTCAAACTCATCCACCTTCGTCGAGGGCTTTGTCACGGCATCGGTCCTCTATCTCACCGGCGCCATGGTTATCATCGGCTCGATCCGCGACGGCACGGTGGGCGATCCGGGCGTACTCTACGTCAAGGCGCTCCTCGATGGCGTTGCCTCCATCGCATTCGCATCATCCCTCGGCATCGGCGTCGCCTTTTCGGCGCTTGCCGTCTTTGTGGTGCAGGGGGGCATCACCCTTCTGGCAGGGAAACTGCTCTTTTTGCAGGATCCCAATGTCCTGAATGCCATAACCTCATCGGGAGGCATCCTCATCCTGGGAATCGGCATCAACATACTGGAACTGACAAAGATCAAAATCGGGAATCTCGTCCCCGCCGTATTCCTCGCGATTATCTGGGCGTTGATATATTATTAGCAATACAGCTTAAACACTGATGAAAGTTCATTAAGAAGACACTCAACTGTGATTACAAAGCTTGTTAAATCTTATTAGGTATTACAAGATCCCCGCAGCAAGCAGCGGGGTATGCGCTCACGATTCAGTGCAAAGGAGCATTCAACAATGGGACTATTACAATTCTTTTCCGGCAAGAATCCGGAAGATTACGAAAAAGAGGGCGATGCCTATTTCGATATCGATGAATTTGGCGAGGCGAAACTGAAATACGAAAACGCCTTGGGCAAACTCATGAAGAAACGCCCCGATGATACCAAAAGCGCCAACCACCTTCGTGTAAAAATAATCCGAAGCAGGGAATCGCTGGCCCTCGCACACAAGAAACGCGGCCAGTACCTGATGGAAATGGAGCACTATGACGATGCCGAGGATATTCTTCTCCTCGCTTTGGAATTGACGGAGAATGACACACTCCAAAGTGAAATCGAAGAACTGCTGAAGGAGATCAAGGGCCTGAAAAAGGAGGAACTGCTGGCAGAGCCCCCCGAGAGTGCACATGAAGAGAGCGCCGCAGAAGAACCCCTTTATCACGAAGGGGGTGATGAATACTTTACGGCCCTGATGAGCGCGCTACCCGAAGAAATCCGTCATGCCTATCTGAGCTATGGCGAGACCTTCAAGGACGGCTATGTGGCTTTGAACCAGGGCGAATACGAACAGGCTCTTGCACTCCTATCCTCCGCTCTTGAAGAAACAGGTGGGGGCCATATACCCTACGAGATCGGTACGGCCTGCCTGAATATGGGAAAGCCGGAAGAGGCACGCAGCGCTGCTGAAGAATATGTGAGAGATAATCCCGGTCTCTTTCGGGGATATCATTTACTCTGCGAGTCACTCTGGGAGATGGAGTCCTTCGATGAGGCACACGGAGTGATCAGCTCCTCTCAGTCCGAACTGCGCGACACACTCCCCATGAAACTATTGGAAGGTGAAACGCTCTCCCGTACCGGGCAGCACGAGCAAGCGGAATCCTTTTATAACAACTGCCGCACGACCCACGGGTGGGACGAAACCATCGCTCGGGCCCAGGCCCTGACCTGCGAAGCCCTCGGCAAAACGGCAAAGGCCAACGACCTCTATGGCGAGATAATGAACGACTGCAGGCAGTACCGGGTCCGCCTCGACCCATTTATCAAATTACGATATGCCGAAACGGCCGTTGAACTTGGCAATCTCTCCAGCGCCATTCTGGAACTGTATCTCTCTCTGTCAGAAGAAATACCCGAAGAGCGGGCTCACTTCTTTCGCAGAATAAGCGATATCTACGCGGCCCAGGGACATGAGCAGGAATCCATGCGCTACCTGGCCTTCGCCGAACGGCTGGCAATTAGGGGGAAGGAACAATGAAGGTTATCTATCATAAGGATTTTAACCCCTCTTACTGTTTCGATCCGGCCGCCACAGAGGGAAGGATCGAGGCAATCGTGGATGTTATCGGCGACAGGGTTGATTTTATCGATGCCGTCCCTGCCAGCGAAGAGGATATCGCCGCCTGTCACTCGGAATATCACATCAGAGAAGTAGAGAGACAGGGCCTCTACGACATAGCCGCCCTTGCCGCGGGGGGAGCCATTCAGGCGGCCTTCACGGGACTCCGGGAACCATGCTTTGCCCTCATCAGGCCGCCGGGACATCATGCCTCGGCAAACAGTTCGTGGGGATTCTGTTTTTTCAACAATATGGCCATTGCCATTACGAAACTGAAGAGAGAGAACAGGATCAACAATGCCTGTATTCTCGATTTCGATCTCCACTTTGGAGACGGAACGGTCAACATCCTTGGATACCGGAAATACGCTACCATATTCAACCCCGCATCATCGGACCGGAGCCGGTACCTGAAAGAGGTTGAAGAAAATCTTCCCGGCGACGCCGATATCATCGGAATTTCCGCCGGCTTTGACAATCATCAGGAGGATTGGGGGGGAGTTCTGTCCACCGACGATTACCGGGAGATGGGGCGTATGGTGCGCGGGGCGGCCAAAAAAAGCGGCGGCGGATTTTTTGCCATTCTGGAGGGGGGCTATAATCATCAGGTGCTCGGTTACAATACGATGGCGTTGATCGAGGGAATGGGGGGATAAGAGATGGACAGAG
Source organism: Deltaproteobacteria bacterium (assembly GCA_030603465.1). Classification (GTDB taxonomy): domain Bacteria; phylum Desulfobacterota; class Syntrophia; order Syntrophales; family UBA2210; genus JAFGPZ01. Next base: position 4,870 of record JAUVXT010000107.1, on the reverse strand, counting down.
ACGAAATGCGCACCAAGGTGTGGCAGAAAAATCCCTGCTATGGCTCGTAATATATGGGCGACCCTATCTCTGAAAAGGAAAATTTCTTAAAGATATGATGACCGTTGTAATCGAGTACCCTCAGGTCATCGGTCTGATAAAGGTCATTGAGTATTATCTTCAAGTGCTCACCATATTCCTTTTCAACCTTTTCCATGGAAAGCTCATAGGCGATATATTTCTTTACTCCCTTGGTTGCCAGCTTCTCCACAAAGGCAGGATCGGTGAGAGAGTCAAAGGATGTGAGTATGAGAAGGGGGCCGGTGCCCGTAAAAATGATGCATGCTTTCATGATATAAAACTCCTTTCCCGGTAATCTTCACTCCCCTTTTTGCAATATAAGGAGGGCGTGTGGTTTCTTTCGTTCACTGTCGCAGTTCAGCGGGCAACTTCTTCAGCCATCCCACCTCCAGCACACCCCATAATCCCACGAGAATCGCCTCTGCCGTGTCATGTCTCAGTGATGTGGGTCGGGCCATTCGAGACCATGCGACCACTCTCCGGGCGAGGTGTCCCGCATTATGCTTGGCCAAAGGCCCGCTTCTCTGTTCGCGGGGATAGAGAAGCTTCTTTCGCCACTCTTCCGCGCTGATCTTGTAGAGTGTAATTGACCGCCTCTTCGCCTCACGTTCCCATACCTCCGCCACCGCTCCACCTCCCTCGAGCACCAGAATCGAGAGATCCGGCACATCTCCCAGCATCCTGTAGACACCTTCCCGGAGCCGTTTTATGGTACCGAAGTTGTGAGAGCGGCACCACAGAAGTCGCCCGTCCCGGTTAAAGAGGGCAAGTCCCGTCTTTACGCCCAGATCGACTGCCAGTAATGAAGGCATGTGAACTGGACAGCGCTCGCCAACCCCGCTGCTTGCCTCAGGGTTAGCGAGCGAACACAAAATAGACATATCCCTTACCAGTTGGAGGTTCCCCGCAACGTGTTGCGGGAAACTCCAATTTCTCCCCCGCTTCGCGTAGTCCCTCTAATCTCAGAATGTAACCTCGGATTCCGCCTCCTCCATAGCCTCGGGAAGCCTACCGAAGGGAAATGGTCGCCCATTTTCATTCAGTGTAACGTATCGCATGATCCTATAGGCATATACAGACAACCTGTTGGAAAATTCGCGGAGCGGTTCACTGTACTTCGATGTAATGAAGAGATATACATATTGAAAAAGAATGGTGACATGAAGAATGAGCTTGATTATCTCAAAAACAATGATGAAGAAGATGGTGTAAAATAATCTGATGGCGATCCCCTTCCGTGTGACAGGATTTTCTTTCGGACTATTCATCCACGCCTCCTTAAATTGAACAAAAAATATTTTTTCCAACAGCCTCAGATCTCCCACAGCTTGCTGCGGGGAGCTTCACTTATTGTTGTACCCCCATTATATAAAATAATGTCGTCCTGTACCACAAAATAATGAACAATTCCCGGCGGGGCTTGCGGGACACCTACGGCCACACCCGGTTAATCTGTCACTTTCCCGGCCGCCATCCGTACATGCCCCATAGAAACGCGGCAAGCGCCAGGACACTCATAGAGGCAGAAATAAAAACTGTAGCCTCTATTCTCCCCGCCTCCCATACGAGTCCCCCCATGAATGCGCCTGTAACCCTGCCCGCGCTGGCCGCCGCCAGATACCCGGCCATCATCGTAGCTCTTGCCCCGGGGAGTATCTCCGTGCATATAGACAACGAAGTTACGATGGCAAATTCCACGGCAGCAAAAACAAAAAATATGGCTGCCATAGCCTTCGGGATAGTGGACCCCCACCAGGGCAACACCAGGTAGCTCATACACGACAAGACGACACCGATAACCACCGATCGGCGAAGACCAAGGCGGTCGGACATAAAGGCGACAAGGAGTTCTCCGAAAAGCTCGGCCACCCCTATTACTATTGTTACCATTCCGATGGCCACAATACCCAGATTGAAACAATCCTCAAGCCAGGCCCCATAAATGACAAAGAAATTATCATTTGCGACACTCACTAAAAAAGCAAACAAAAGAACCCCAAGCGCAGGCCGCTTTTTCCCAAGCTTCCGAAAAACAGCCCGAAATCCTACACCCTCGCGGAAACCATTCAGATTTTTACCGGTGGGCGGCATAACTATCCATATAGCCGCCATTCCAACAACCGCCAGCACTCCGATTACAAAGAATGGCGCTCGCCAGCCGAAGTTCTTTATGAGAATTCCTATTACGGGAATCCCTATGAGCGTGCTCCCCGCCCATGCGGTCTCCATAATGCCGATAACCAGTCCTCTGCGATGATAGGGGACACGTTTCCCCACATATGCCTGTATGGCCGGATCAAAGACACTTTTACCAAGACCCGCCATAATCATGGCCACAAGCATCATTCCATAAAAGGGGAAAAATCCACCCGCAAGCATGCCCCCTGCCAGAAGCCCCATCCCCGCGAGAAGCATAATCCGGTATCCAACACGGTCACCCAAGGGACCGAAGATGGGACTCAGAAGACCGGTCATCTGGTTTACCGCAATGAGGAAAGTTACGGATATGAGGGGAACGTCCAGTCCGCGGCTGAGTGCCGGGGCGAAGGGGTAGACAAAACGACGCGCCGTATTAAGCAAAATACGGCAGAGGGTGGCAATACCCACATTCCAGAACAATCTGGAATTTTTCCATCCCCGCACAGTGGGATGCGTTTTGTCCTGCATAGTTATCACCTTTCAAGTAACTTAAATTTGCAAATGTGTTGTAGCGTTGCCCATGGCAACATATCTGCGGGGCACAGAGACCCCACGCTACTCAACAAGTTACTTTCCATTATAATGCCGACGTGTCGGGATAGCGAAGCTATTAAGGACGTGATCATAGGGAAAAGAGCAAGGCGTGTCAATCGAATCCTCATATTTTCATTGGACTGAACAGCGAGCGAATAAAAATAAACATTTTCCTGAACAGCGTCACTATGCCATTTTACGGCATTATCATTTGAAGTAACTTATGTTTTCAACAAATCCGTTATTTCTGGCAAATATTAAGAAATATTAACAGCTTATAGCGCATTTGCAAATTTAAGTATACTTGGACGTCGGAAATCCCCCGCAACTTGTCGCGGGGAGCTTCCTTCAAAAGGCCGGGGCTTACTTTTTTCGGGGTTTTGGTGTAATAATCTATCATCATAAATACGACGGAAGCGAAATATAGACATGGGGGAGGATATTCCCGATGAAGGCAATGGTACTAACCCGTATCTGTGATCTTTCGAAAAACAGGAATCCCCTTGAAATGCGCGAAATGGAAGATCCCATACCGGGGTTGGGTGAAATTCTTGTAAAGATTGCCGTTTGCGGCGTCTGCCATACGGAACTGGACGAAATTGAGGGGAGGACGCCCCCTCCCGCGTTTCCCGTCATCCCGGGGCATCAGGTAGTGGGCAGGGTTGAAAAAGTGGGAGAAGGTTCGGAAAAATTCAAGTCGGGAGACAGGGTGGGAGTGGGCTGGATATATTCCTCATGCGGCAGCTGCGGTTATTGTTTAGATGATAAAGAAAATTTGTGTGACCACTTCAGTGCAACGGGGAGGGACGCTCATGGCGGCTATGCCGAATACATGACCATTGGAGAGAATTTCGCCTATAAAATCCCTGACATCTTTTCCGACACGGAAGCGGCGCCCCTTTTATGCGCCGGCGCAATCGGTTACCGTTCGCTGAGGTTGACGGGCATGAAAGACGGACAAATACTGGGGCTGACAGGATTCGGCGCCTCGGCCCATCTCGTACTGAAGATGGCACGACACCTATATCCCACATCGGAAATCTTTGTATTCGCAAGGAGTGAAAAAGAGCGGGCCTTCGCCCGGGAACTGGGGGCGGCATGGGCGGGTGACACGAGTGCTGATCCGCCTGAAAAACTCGACTGTATCATCGATACTACCCCGGCATGGAAACCGGTGGTAGAGTCCATGGAGAACCTGAAGGCAGGAGGACGGCTTGTCATCAACGCGATACGAAAGGAAGATACAGACAAGGAATATCTTTTACAACTCGACTATCCGGCCCACCTGTGGCTCGAAAAAGAGATAAAGAGTGTGGCAAATGTAGCGAGGAGAGACGTGGAAGAATTTTTACAGCTCGCCGCTGAAATACCGATCACACCACAGGTGCAGGAATTCGCCCTGGAAGAGGCAAATATCGCCTTGATGGAATTGAAAGAGGGGGAAATCCGCGGCGGCAAGGTATTGAAAATGAAGTAAGCCTTATTTCAATGATATAGAGGGAAAAGCGGCAAGTATGGTGGCATGCATTGACGGCCTGTTACCCAAATTCTTTTTCGTTTGTCTACAGCCCTTTTTGATAAATCTAAGACTCGCTTCAGGCGATTCCAAAACTCGCCCTTCGGGCTCAGACAGTTGAAAAGAACAGTGAGCGAAGGCGAACGGATATAAATGAATTTTTCCTTAACTTTCTAAGAATCATCGTGGATATCCACGATGATTCTTTAAATCACTTGTCTTGCGCTTCGCCAGGATTTATTGACAAAAAGTGCCGTAATGACCGCTTAAAAGAATTCTCGTCACAACAACAGGTCGTTAATGATTTCCGCTTTAACCTTGGCTACCGTAAATAGTGGGGCAGTTCGTCCTCTTCCTTCCCCTGAAAACTGCAAAGGGTGCCGCAGGTCTTGCAAGGTCCCTTTACGGCGGGGAGCGGCGGCTCACCCTTAATGGTCTCTATGAAATCCATGCACTTGTTGACTTCTCCCGGTTCGCCCTCCACAATAATGGTTACCGATCCCTCGGCGCCCCCGAAACCGCCCGAGGCATAATGCACAGCTCCGACACTAAAAAGAGAAC
>JAUVXT010000156.1 GCA_030603465.1 Deltaproteobacteria bacterium | reverse complement strand
TCCTCTTCAGAAATCACCTGAAAATTATTACCTCTTTCGCATTCAAGTTGATGGACCGCCGCATAATACAAAAGCTGACGCAGAAAGACCGCCCCGAGGCGGTCTTTCTGCTTAAAAACACTCATCCACGAAATAATCTATTTCTCTTTACGGATAGCCGCCTGCGCCGCAGCCAGTCGTGCAATGGGAACCCGATAAGGTGAACAGCTTACATAGTTCAACCCCACCCTGTAACAGAACTCCACCGATGAAGGATCGCCACCATGCTCACCGCATATGCCTATCTTGAGGTCCTTGCGCGCACTGCGCCCTTTTTCGACACCCATTTTCACCAACTGTCCCACACCATCCTCGTCTATTGAAACAAAAGGATCACGGGGGAGAATGCCCTCCTTTACATACATTGGTAGAAATTTCCCCGCATCGTCACGCGATAATCCAAATGTTGTCTGGGTCAGGTCATTTGTTCCGAAGGAGAAGAACTCGGCCTCCCCGGCAATCTGGTCGGCCGTCAGCGCGGCCCTGGGCAATTCTATCATAGTACCCACCAGATAATCGATTTCCATACCCTTTTCTTTCATAACCTCATCGGCTGCGCGGCATACAATCTCCTTCTGTTTCCTAAGCTCTTCTGTCGTACTGACCAGGGGAATCATAATTTCAGGATGAACCTTTTTCCCTTCCTTCGCCACTACGCAGGCAGCCTCAAAAATTGCCCTCGCCTGCATTTCGGTGATTTCGGGGTGTGTGATACCCAGACGGCAACCACGAAGTCCCAGCATGGGGTTGGCCTCGGAAAGGGCCTCTATCCGCTGCTCCAGTTCGGAAAGTTCTACACCCAGAGAGTTTGCAAGTTCTTTAATTTCAGGCTTTGTCTGCGGCAAGAATTCGTGAAGCGGTGGATCAAGGGTGCGGATTGTAACGGGGAAACCATCCATAGCCCTGAATATACCCTCGAAATCCTCCCTCTGCATGGGAAGGATTTTTGCAAGGGCCTTGCGCCTGCCCTCTTCATCATCAGAGAGAATCATCTCATGAACCGCCGTTATACGATCTCCCTTGAAGAACATATGCTCGGTACGGCAGAGCCCGATGCCTTCGGCGCCAAAGTCCCTTGCCACGCTCGAATCATGGGGCGTATCCGCGTTTGTGCGCACACCCATAGTACGAAATTCATCGACCAAATCCATAAAGGTACGAAATTCTCCGGCCAGTTCAGGAACTACCTTCTCTACTTTACCCTTATAAACCTCGCCCTTGGAGCCATCGATGCTGATCCAGTCACCCCTCTTAATAATAACATCGCCCGCGGTAAACTGCTCATTCTTATAGACAATATTTACTTCACTGCAACCAGCCACGCAGGATTTGCCCATACCACGGGCCACCACTGCGGCATGGCTCGTCATTCCGCCCCGGCTGGTCAAAATACCTTCGGCCACATTCATACCCCTGATATCATCGGGGCTGGTCTCTGACCTTACCAGGACAACTTTTTTCCCATCGCTCGCCCATTCTTCAGCCTCTTCAGCAGAAAAAACTACCTGCCCAACGCCCGCTCCGGGACTGGCAGGCAGACCTTTGGCAATCAGAATCTTTTCCGCCTTCGGCTCCAAGGTAGGATGGAGAAGTTGATCAAGCTGCTCCGCATCGACCCTCATAATAGCGGTCTTTTTGTCAATCAGTTTTTCATTCACCATATCGACTGCAATCTTTACAGCGGAAGCTGCGGTTCGCTTCCCTGTCCTCGTCTGCAGCATCCACAGTTTTCCCTGTTGAATGGTGAACTCTATGTCCTGCATCTCTTTGTAATGTTCCTCCAGCCTGGCGCGAATCTCATCCAGTTGCCTGTACTGATCCGGCATCTCATCCTCAAGCGTACTCACTCCCTCAGGAACTTCCTTGGCGCGATTCAAAGGCTGCGGCGTTCTAATGCCGGCCACAACATCCTCACCCTGAGCATTGATCAGATACTCGCCATAAAAGTAATTTTCACCGGTAGCCGGGTCGCGGGTAAAGGCGACTCCGGTAGCACAATCGTCCCCCATATTTCCAAAGACCATTGACTGAACATTTACCGCCGTACCCCAATTCCCGGGGATATTGTTTATCTCTCTGTAGGCAATTGCCCGTGGAATATGCCAGGAATTAAAAACAGCGTGGATTGCTCCCCAGAGCTGTTCCATAGGATCATCCGGAAAATCCCTCTTAAGCCGATCCTTGATCAGCGCCTTAAACCGGGCCACCAGATCTTTAAGGTCTTCCGCTGTCAGCTCATTATCGAGTTTTACGCCACACTCTTTCTTTTTCCGGTCCATAATCTCTTCGAAGGGATTGTGTTCCTTCTCATCCCTGGGGCCCACCCCCAGAACTACATCACCATACATGTTCACGAACCTGCGGTATACATCGTACGCGAAACGCTCATTCCCGGTCCTGGCAATCAATCCCTTAATCACCTCATCGTTCAGGCCGATATTGAGCACCGTATCCATCATGCCCGGCATGGAAATTCGGGCGCCGGAACGTACAGATATCAGAAGAGGATTGCCGGGATCGCCAAACCTGGCTCCCATGACTTCCTCCACTTTGCCCAACGCCTCTTTAACCTCTTTTTCCAATGCCCCGGGATACTTTCTATCGTGCTCGTAGAAGTATGTGCAAACCTCCGTCGTAATAGTAAACCCGGCGGGAACCGGAATTCCAAGGGTTGTCATTTCGGCCATATTGGCCCCTTTCCCACCGAGTAGATTTTTCATGCCGGCGACTCCATCCGCCTTTCCATCTCCAAAGAAATATACGTACTTTTTATCGGTCACTTCTATTCCTCCAATCAATTTTTTACGATTTATTTCGAACATTCCCCATATCTTGTATCCATGAGGAATTTATTAAAAACAAAGAGAGATCAACAAGTTATATCCGTAAAAACGGTACCTGATAATCCCTCAATAAATTAATTTCTAAAGAAATGCTAAAATACTTAGTTCATGCAATATGCATATTTTATGTCATCAAGTCAACAATATTCAATACAAGCAGTATTGATGGACTCGTAAACAAATAAATGTTAAGTAAATCCGTCCTTAATTACAAAGGTGGATGACATGTCTTTATTTACTAAAAATAGTTCGATCCTCATTATCTGTGCCAGGGAGATTCCGCCCTGTCTCAGGGAAGAAATCATCTCAATTGGGTTTCCGATACGGTCCGAATTTACCGCGGGGATAGAGACAGAAGGAACTCTTGAAGATTCCATGAAGCTGAATCTCATGATCCGAACCGGCCATCGGGTCCTCTATCTCCTTGAAGAATTACAGGCGCATGACCCCGATGAACTCTACAGGGGGATAGCGGAAATGCCGTGGGAGAACTATATTTCAAAGTCGGGCTTCTTTTCAGTCACTTCATTCGTAAATAATCCCACTATTAGAGATTCAAGATTCGCCAATGTGAAATGCAAAGACGCCATAGCAGACAGGTTCTTGAAAATGTACGGTGTGAGACCCGATTCGGGCCCCGGGAGAACGGGAGTGGTAATCTACCTTTACTGGTCAAAAAACCGGTGCAGTGTCTACCTGGACACATCGGGAGAACCTCTTTCACGAAGAGGATACAGAAAGATTCCCCTCGTTGCGCCAATGCAGGAAACGCTTGCCGCGGCTGTTATACTCGCATCGGGCTGGCGCGGCGACGAAAACTTCATCAATCCCATGTGTGGCAGCGGCACACTCGCCATAGAGGCGGCACTGATAGCGCTCGACAGGGCGCCCGGACTTCTCAGGAACAATTTCGGATTCATGCATATACCGGACTTCAAGAAATCGTCATGGTCACAACTGAGAAATACGGCGAACAGAAAATCAAAAAAGGAACTTGCCGGTAAAATTATCGCCACCGACATAAACCCGAAGGCCATCGATGCGGCCCGGAAAAACGCAAAGACCGCCGGCGTCGAGCACCTCATAGAATTTCACGTTTCCGATTATTCCGACACGCCGGTTCCCGCGGGCGCCGGCGTAATAATGGCCAATCCGGAGTACGGCGAAAGGATGGGCGAACTTGAACATCTCAAAGAAACCTACAGGGGAATAGGCGATTTTTTCAAACAGAAATGCTCCGGATACAGGGGATACATCTTTACCGGAAATCTTGAACTTGCAAAAAACGTGGGGCTAAAGACGAAAAGGAGAATTCCCTTTTATAACAGTAATATCGAATGCAGGCTCCTGGAATACTCCCTCTACGAAGGCTCAAAAAAGACTGTCAAGTGACCCTATCCCGCAATACGTTTGTTCCGTGTGGATCGAATAGTGTCGTCGCGCATCACATCGCGCATATCTTCAAGAATATTACTTTTACTTGACATAGCTTTTGTCCTATTTTATCATTCTTTTCATAATCATAGAGAATATTCTATATTGAACTGAACAGCGAGCGTATTCCCCGCTGCTTGCTGCGGGGTTAGCGAGCAAATAAAAAATAAACATTTTCCTTAACAGTCGGAGATTCCCCGCAACTTGTTGCGGGGAGCTTCAATATTGAAAACAAGCAAATTTGCCTGTTTATCGGTTCAATATCAGGATATCAGGCAAATTTGCCTTATATGTAAATGTTCGGTAATTCAGCGAGTGTGGCATAACGATGAGTGACTACAAACAGATTACCCTAGAGAATTGGACTCAGCCGGATCCGGCAAATACTTGTTTTGTCCGGCTTCGCTCTGACGGAAAATTCAGTAGCATTAAAGCGGAAGAGTATTTCTCAGATATAATGAATCATACACTGAGCGAGCAAGTACCTGAGAAGATTCAGAAACTATATGAAGTCACAAGAGCCACAATGACCTATGGTTATTACTACTACCCAATCTTTACAGTAGCTGTGGAGCAACTATTCCGGATTGTAGAATCTTCGGTGTCGTATGTATGTAAGACCTTAGGTAGTCCTGCTTCAATCAAGACGTTTAATCACAAAATCGAATGGCTGATAGAACTTGGCATTCTCGAAGGCTGCAAAAAGGCAAGGTGGGATAGCCTCCGAAGATTGCGAAATGCTAGGGCACACCCCGAAAGTCAAATGATATTGCCACCTGGGCCCGTGCTTTCACTCTTTGATGAAATGACAACCGATATCAATTCCTTGTTCAATAAAATGAATGAGGGTATTAATCGAGATAATTAGATACCGAACATTTGCCTGCAAGGGACCTCCAGGAGCTCCCGCTCCTTCCGGCCCCTGAGGCAGGCGTTAAACAGAGCAAATGAAAGAATAAGTGTAAAAAAGAAGGGGGATAAAGACATGCTTGTCGCGGGTATCATCGTTGTGTGCATCGCTTCAATTATGAGAGCATGGGGATTGCTAAATTACAAGAGGGGCCTGGGTGAAACACCACTAATATTTTCAGGGCTATCAGGGAGGCTTTTTTGTCGCTTGTTACCACAGTTTCTATTATCTTAGGGCTTGTAGGTGGCATTCTGGTTCTTGTCAGGTATATGGGTTTCCTTCCTAGAGTTGATAGGCCTATGACAAATTTATCATGGATGATTCCAATAAAATGGAAATAAATCTATAAGGAGAAATTGATTCATGCCATATATTAAGCCTGATCATGTAACAAGTCCAAAAGACTCATGGACACTTACCTGCATAATTTACGATGAAGGAGAAGGTAAAATTGCAGTAGCTTACGGTGTCTGGGATAAGGAAAGGGTTATAGCAATGAGGTGGAATGGGAAAAATGATTTGCATAAGAAACTTGGCAATCCTCAATCATCTGGTAATGCAACATGGTTTATACTACCACGTGAAATAGGTATAACGATTGTAAAAGACATATTGATAAAACAAGCGGCTGGCAACACCAGTGTGCGTAAAGACGGCCTTGCAAAAGTAATAGAATGGTTGATAGACCTTAAAGTAATCAGTCCTAGTGGGTACGAAGCTAAAGCATATTAAAATATCATGGCTCTTTAATTTTTGTCGGTTACGCTGGCAGTACAAAATATATTATGAAAAACAAAAAAATGAAAAGCATTTAACCCGTCGCTACAGCCGATCGCGGCCCGCGGGGCCGCTCCGGCTGAGCTTTTCGTTATGTGAGGAGGAAAAGAATGAATTATTTCTGGATAGTGATCGCTCTGGTTATTCTGCTGTATATTATTTATCGTGTATATCGCAGGGCAAATAGTTATGGTGCAATCCGAAACGCATTTCTCGCGAAATACACATACGACAGACTAACAAAAGAACAGCAAAAGCAGGTACAAGAACAAACAGAGGAATTGCGGCGGCGCGGTGGCGG
>JAUVXT010000193.1 GCA_030603465.1 Deltaproteobacteria bacterium | reverse complement strand
GAGGTGGTTGCGTCCCTGGCAGTTCAGTTCGATCAGCGGGGGTACGCGGTGGGATTTGCGACCAACGGCGTGGTGGAGGGGGGGTCGTCGATGCTGCCCACAGGCAGAAATGCGCGACAGCTGTCATCCCTTCTGGAGGCTCTGGCGCGGTTGCAAATGAATTCAGAGGGCAGTCTCGCCGATATGCTGTGCCGACGCTTCAAGCCCGCATGGGGCGTGAGCTGTCTCCACTTCTCCTATGAAGAGGATAGTGCGTTGCGCGCCGTAGAGGGGTACTTTTCGCGCCGAAAGATACCCGTCCTCTTCGTGGTGTGCCGGTCTCGCCCGCATGGTCGAGGCGACGAGCGTAAGGTCCGGGGGAAAGTCCTTACCCTTGGCGAAATCAGAATCGAAGGGACGAGGGAAAATGAAAAGCGAAAGGGATAGCCTTTTGTTTTTATCCGCCGGGGCTATGGAACTGGTCTGGCTCTATGCGTGGGCAACCTTCATCTCTATCCCTTTACTGTGCCGGCCCTTTCCCTTGCCGGAGGCAATGGGAACCTTTGCGCTGGCGGCGGCGCTGACCCTGGTTGTTCGGGGGAGTGGCTGGCGCGTGATCCTGATTTTAGGGTTCCATCTCTTTGGCCTGCTTCTGGTCGCATCGAAGGTCGTGCATATCTTCTTCTACCAGTCTCATCCCTTTTGGGCTCAATGGTGGCTATGGGAGAGCTTTCAACAACCGAAAGAACTCCTCGAGAGGTTCACTCTCGCTGTTGTCCTTCTCCTGGTTCTCTTTTTCTGGATAGGAGGAGTGACCCTGGCCCGGAGGTCTGCCGGATATCTCGCTATATGTGCCCGTTTCGATGTGGGCGTGGCGGCCTTCTTCTGTCTCTTGATGATCAAATTTCTTGTGATTCTTAAGGGGGGAGCGGATATGTGGGGCGCTATGCCGGAGCTGTTGCTGTTTTCCTTTTTTCTCTTCAGCCTGCTGGCCGTCGGCATGGCTCGGAATCGAAGCAGCGCCCAGAGGGATTTTCTCTCGGGATACCGGGGGATCGGGATGGTCGTAAGCTGTACAGTTGTTGTTCTTGCCTTTGGCGCGGGCCTGGCACTCCTTTTCCTGCCTTACCTGAGCGCGGCCGCCGATATGGGATACGGCCTGATGAAGAGCGCCGCCGCTCCATTGGGCCCCGTCCTCATAGCTATCATAACGTTTTTATTCGCTCGTAATAGAGTCCGGACGGAGCCGGCCTTTTCCACATCGAGTAGCACTGAAGGGTCGTCCACATCGGTGATGGAGAATAGTTGGTGGGGAGAGATTGTTGAAAAGATATTAGAATGGGGGTTCATTGGCCTAGGCGTGATCATTGCCACTATGCTTTGTGCTCTCGCTCTGTGGTTTCTCTTTCGCTGGCTTTTCTCTCAAACAAGCAAAAACGAAGAAATAAAGGTCCAATGGAACTCGATTTCCCGCTGGCTTACAGATATCTTGTCGGCACTCTTCCTCTGCTGGAACAGAATAGTCTCAATGGCACGGGGCTGCCGGGATGCCGTTGATCTTTACAGGTCACTTCTTGTGTGGGGGCGCCATAGCGGCGTGCCTTATAGTCACAGCGAAACACCCCGGGAGTACGGACTGCGTTTGAGTCGTCGATTCCCGGAACTGGGTATGGAAATACAGGCGATAGCGGAGGCCTTCAATAGGGAGGTATATGGAGAGATGGTTCTGGATGTGCAGCAATTTACCACGGCCAGGGCGGCCAGGAGCAGGCTGCGCCGTCCCATTTATTGGCCTTCTCGATTCAAGTCCCTCTTTCTGGGGATGGGAAACAGGCCGTTGAAAGGGGAAAATTTTTTTGACTTTTCCGATTCATGATGTATAGGAATCATAAATCTATGACGAAAGTTTACATTTTAAGATCTAAATTAGGTTTGTGCCTTGACGCACGACGATATTTTTGACAGATTCATGGAGGGGAAAGAGGCAACCTTTGACAAATTCGCAAAAAGTCAATCTTGGAAAAACTGTTGTTTCAATGATGAGAAGAAATTTTGAGATATAGATTTCCCTTTCACTCTAAATGACAAAAGCGCGTGACTTTTTACGTGTATGTCAAAGTTTCAAAGATTATTTAAAAAGGAGTGAGTATCATGAGAGAAATGGAGGGAATCAGAGTTGTTGAAGTGGGAGGAGCTGTCGCGATGCCTCTCGTCGGAATGCTGATGGGTACCTGGGGTGCAGAGGTAATTCATGTGGAGCCACCGGGCAAGGGAGACAACTGGAGGAAGGTGCTCGGTCAGGGAATGGCGGGCTTTGCCAAGCCTCACCCTATAAACTACTATTGGGAACATACGGATCGCAACAAAAAAAGCATCTGCATTAATCTGGGTTCTTCAGATGGTCAGAGCGTTTTACAGAAACTCATCGCCTCTTCGGATGTGTTTCTAAATAACCTGCGACCCTACGAAATGGAGAAATTCAACCTTACCTATGAGGCGCTAGAGAAGATCAACAAGAAACTGATCTATGCAAACCTTACCGGTTACGGGCAGCGCGGTCCGGAAAAGAACACCGGCGGATACGATACGGTTGCCTTCTGGGCAAGAAGCGGAGTTATGGATCTGATGCACGATGCGGAGAATGCGCCCAATATTTCCCGGCCGGGTTACGGCGACAGCGTTACCTCTCTGAGCTTGCTGGCGGGGGTTATGGCGGCGCTCTTCATTCGTGAACGGACAGGCATCGGCCAGGCTGTGGAGGCGTCACTTTACAATACGGCGACTTGGGTGCTGGGCTATGATGTTACCGGTTGCCTGATCAGCGGTGAGGATGCTGTCAGACCCCAGCGAAAGACCATGGGTAATCCGATCCGCAACGTTTATCCCACCAAGGACAAACGCTGGATTATGCTGGGTATGACCAATGCACAGCACTACTGGCCGAACTTCTGCAAGGCCTTGGGTCGGCCCGATCTGGAAAATGCCCCCAAATTCGCGACCTATAACGACCGGATGGAGAATGCCGGGGAACTGGTTTCCATCATAGAAGAGTTCTTCTCCGGCAAGACCTTTGCCCAGTTGAAGGAAGTCCTGAGTGCAAACAAACTTATCTGGTCGCCCGCATCGACACCGATGGAAATCACGCAGGATCCTCAGGCGATTGCAAACGAGTTCTTTGTCGATTGGGACCATCCCAAATACGGCAAGATAAAAATCCTCAACAACCCGATTAAACTCTCCAAAACAGTTGCCGAACAGAGATCAGCGGCGCCGGACCTGGGCGAGCACATGGAGGAGATCATGAAGGGTCTTGGCTATTCGGAAGAGGATATCAAGAAGCTGGCGACCGACTGTGCCGTTGGCTAAAATTGAACTGAACAGCGATCGCTAACCTCGCAGCTTGCTACAGGGAGCTTCAATCGAGGTTGTTATCCCCGGTTTCTCAGGGTCTTTCGAAAAACTCGCATTTTGGGCGTAGTCATGGGGTGCAATGAAATAAATTATTCCTTATCCGGGCATACTGCCCTTCAAGGATGGGATTTTTCTTTTAAGGATCGCCATTTATCGCCTTGACAGAAAAAGATATTTTTGAAATATTCAAGCATTGAGGGGGGGGGGGATTTCCCCTATTTCCTGAAAGGAGATATCTATGAATCGAAAAGAAATCGTTGAGGAACTTTCCAAGATCGTAGGGAAGGAAAATGTGCTCTTCTCGGAGATGCAAAAGAGGCTCTTCGGGTATGACGCATCGCTGTACCGGGCAAATCCGGATTGCATTGTCCTTCCAAGTTCCACGGAAGATGTTTCAAGGGTCGTTGCCTTCGCCTATAAACACGGAATTCGGGTAGTTGCCAGAGGGGCAGGCACAAATCTGAGTGGAGGGAGCGTTCCATCACAGGGGGGAATAGTTCTGCAGTTTTCCCGGATGAACGATATTCTAGAAATTGATATTGAAAACCAGCGAGTCGTTGTCGAACCGGGAATCGTCACCCTGGACATGAAGAATGTCCTGGCCGGTTATGGGTACATCTACCAACCCGATCCGGCCAGTGAAAAGGTGACCACTCTGGGGGGCAATTTTGCCGAAAATTCGGGGGGTCCCCACTGTCTGAAATATGGGGTGACAGGCAACCATGTCCTCGGAGCAGAGGTGGTATTGGCGAACGGCGATGTCGTCGAGGTCGGCGGCAAGGCCTTGGACAATCCGGGATATGACCTTACCGGACTCCTTGTAGGTTCAGAGGGAACCTTGGGAATAATTACAAAAATCACGTTACGCATCGTTCCCAAAGGAGAGGCAGTCAAGACCATGATGGCCATCTATAACACACTGGAGGACGGCGGAAACACCGTTTCGGATATCATTGCCGATGGGATCGTTCCCGCTACTCTCGAAATGATGGACAACCTGACGATCAAGGCCGTCGAGGGGGCATTCAACCTGGGCCTGCCGCTGGATGCGGCGGCTATCCTTCTCATCGAAGTGGACGGTCTTACGGATGGGATGGAGAGGCTTGCCGAACGGGTAATGGAGATCTGCAGGAAGAACAATGTTCGAGAAGTAAAAGCGGCAAAGGATGAGGCGGAGAGGGCCAAACTGTGGGCGGGACGAAAGGGTGCTTTCGGGGCCATAGGAAAGTTGAGACCCAATTACCTTGTCTGTGACGGGACGGTGCCGAGGACGGAGCTGTCGGTGGTGCTGTCGAAGGTTATGGAGATCGGGAAGCAGTACGATCTTGCTATTGCAAATGTCTTCCATGCGGGAGACGGAAACCTGCATCCGCTCATTCTCTTCGATGAAAGAGATAAGGATGAGTTGGACCGGGTTCACAAGGCGGGAATGGACATACTGAAATTGTGTGCCGATCATGGCGGTACCATAAGTGGTGAGCATGGTATAGGTACGGAAAAGATGGATGCAATGTCCTTTGTCCTGAGTCCGGCCGATATCGCAGCCATGAAAAAGGTTAAAAAAGCCTTTGATCCGGAGGGTGTGTTTAATCCGGACAAAATATTCAGCAACTGATGCAGCTTACACGGGAAAAGGAGCGTTCCTATGAGCAATACAGAAAAATTGACACTCAGTTTGAGGGAGATTGCAGGCGAGGCCAATGTAATCGACGATCCTGAAAAACTGAAGGAATATGCCGTTGACGGGAAGGTGCCCGGCG
>JAUVXT010000097.1 GCA_030603465.1 Deltaproteobacteria bacterium | reverse complement strand
CGAGGTGGTCGACCTGAGAACCCTGACACCTCTTGATAAAGAGACGGTGCTCGAATCGGCGCGAAAAACGGGGCGTGTCGTTATTGTCCATGAGGCCTGTAAGCGCGGCGGCATCGGCGGAGATATTGCCTCCATGATCATGGAAGAGGCCTATGATGACTTGGACGGTCCCGTTATGCGGATAGCCGGGAAAAACACGTCCATTCCCTATAACATGAATATCGAAAAGGTATGTATCCCCTCGGCGGAGGAAATCGTCAGGGGCGTTTTAGAAATGGTATAACTCTGAAAGTGATATATTGGAGGTTAGAAGCAAGCAATGGCTGTAAAGATAATAATGCCGCAAGGCGGGCAGGACATAAATGAAGGTACCGTCGTCAACTGGTTGAAAGCGGAATCTGAGCCCGTGAAAAAGGGAGATGTCGTCTGTGTCGTCGAAACCGAAAAGGCCGTTTTCGAAGTGGAGACCCCTGCCGATGGTATACTGGTCAAGATAATCGTCCCCGAAGGGGGAGTGGCACCCATTTTTTCGACCATCGGCGTCATCGCTGAGGCAGGTGAAATCGTCGACCTGGAGTCATTCCTGGGAGAGGAAAAGAAGGAAGAGGCCGGCATTGACATTTCAAAAATTCGCAATCGCATGGATGGCACAGAGAAAAAGGAGACAGGGAGAGTCAAGGTATCGGGAAGGGCACGGAAACTGGCCACTCAAAGGGGTGTCGACCTGTCTGCGGTGACGGGTACCGGTCCCAATGGCCGTGTAGTTGAAAAGGATATCCTCGCCTATATGGAAGAACAGAAGACTGCGAGACCACAGACTTCCGTACCATCCATTGCAGCCGATCGAGGCAGAGTTGTGCCCATGTCAAAGATACGGCGTGTCATTGCCAGGCGCATGCAGCAGAGCAAGCAGACCATCCCCCATTTTTATGTGACCGTTTCCGTTATAATGGATGAGGCGATAAAATTGCGCCAAACGTTGAACCGGGTGGCCGAACCGAAAATTTCCATCAACGACATGATCGTGAAGGCATCGGCCCTGGCGCTGGAGGAATTTTACCGGGTCAATGCCGCCATAGAGGGAGATGACATTGTCTACCTTGCCGATGCAAATATCGGGATTGCTGTGGGCGTGGAGGATGGTTTGATCGTACCCGTCCTTCCGAAAGCCAACACATTGTCATTGAAGGAAATCGCACAACAGTCAAAGGAAATCATCAGTCTGGTTCAGGCGGGCAAACAGCCAAATCTGGAGGCAGGATCCTTTACTGTCAGCAATATGGGGATGCTGGATGTGGAAAATTTTGTCGCCATCGTCAATCCCCCCGAAAGCGCGATCCTCGCCGTCGGTTCCACTGAAAAGCGAGTAGTGGTCTCCGGCAACAACGACCTCTGCATCAGGGATGTTATGAAAATGACATTGTCAGTCGATCACCGGGTCGTAGACGGAGTAATGGCCTCCAAATTTATAAACAAGATAAAATATCATTTACAAAATCCAAAGACACTGGTTATATAGCCTGAAGGAATATAATCGAGGAGCCAGGCAGAATGTCCAAAAAAATAGTTATCATCGGCGGCGGACCGGGCGGATATGTCGCCGCTATCAGGGCCGCCCAACTGGGCGCGCAGGTATGCGTTGTCGAAGAAGAGGAATTGGGGGGGACGTGCCTCAACCGGGGATGTGTCCCTACAAAGACACTGCTCCACGCCGCGCGCGTCTATCAAACCACCCTGAATTGCCGGCAATATGGCATTTACTGCACAACCGATTCCGTCCGTTTCGATAAGATGGTGGAAAAGAAGAATACTGTAGTGCGCAACAATGTTGGCGGCATCCATGCGCTCTTCAAAAAAAACAGGATATCCCTCATAAAAGGGAAAGGGCGTATCCTCGATCCTACCACTGTAGAGATTCGTGGCACGGACGGGGGAAATATCAAAGAATCGGCAGATGCCATCGTCATTGCAACGGGGTCACGTCCGCTTGTCCCGGGATTTATCAAATATGACGGAGACCGGATTATCACAACGACGGAGGCGTTGAATCTGGACCGTCTTCCCGCAAGCATTGCCGTCATCGGCGGCTCCGTATCGGGGTGTGAATTTGCCTGTCTCTTCAGTCAGCTCGGTTCACGGGTCCACCTGATCGAAATGCTCGACAGTATCGTGCCTACAGAGGATAAAGAAATCGCGCGACGGCTGGAGGGGCGTTTAAAGAGAATGGGCGTCACGGTCATGACGAAAACGGCAGTGAAGGCACTGGAACGACGCTATCCCGACGGTTCCGTTGACATAAAAATAGAAGGGGAAACCATAACGGCCGATTATTGTCTTTTGGCAATGGGTCGAAGGTTGAACACCGAAGAGATGGGGTGCGAAGAGATCGGTCTCGAATACTCACCACAGGGGATCGTTGTGAATGACCGCATGGAGACCAACATAGGGAATATCTATGCCGTCGGAGATGTTACGGGCAAGTTTCTTCTTGCTCACGTGGCAAGCGAACAGGGGATCGTAGCCGTAGAAAACATTATGGGGCACAAATCTTCGATGAATTATGATGCGGTGCCGGGCTTTATCTATACAGATCCGGAAATCTCGAGCGTCGGATTAAAGGCTGCGGAGGCTGCCGAGAGGGGTCTGAAAATTGTTGAGGGAAAAGCGACCTTTAAAACCAACGCCATGGCACATGCCATGGAGGAGACGAGCGGTTTCGTAAAAATCGTGGTAGATAAAGAAACCCACAAAATTCTTGGGATTCATATCTTCGGACCCCACGCCACAGATCTCCTGGCGGAGGCGGTAACCATCGTAAAGACTGGGATGACCCCGGAAATGGTAAAAAAGGTGATTCACCCTCATCCCACATTGTGTGAAACGGTGAAAGAGGCCGTCCTGGCGGCCGCCGGGCAGGCGATACACGTCTGACAAATGGCCGTGGTTTTCATTTGATTTTATACCCCATTTTTTATGTGAAACATTCTTTCCTGCATGCCGCACATTACGGCACGTAGACTTTCAAATGTTGCTGTAATTGCTGAACGATACGGGGGCAAAATCCTTCCGGATAGATGTACGTGGTCCCTGAATTGCGGTGGACGATTTTGCGAATCGTTTTGGTGTCGGCCTTGCCTTGGAGGATGCCCGCCTCGGTTGTGAGATGGCGGAAGCCTGGTCAAGTAACGCCAAGACGATGAAGAATAATCGCCACCTGCATTCCCCTCCCCTGTGAGAGGAATCTGTTGAGGGGACGCGCCTGCTCTACACGCTACTGAGCAGGATAAAAGACATGAAAATTTATCCCATATGCTCAACTTACGCTCGTGATATTCAGCGATCCAGGAAAGGTCGAAATGAAATATGAAGGCTCAATCATACGACCTCCCAGCGAGGCCGGAAGCCTGTTGTTGCAGGTAACAACGGGTTGTTCCCACAACAGGTGCACCTTCTGCGGATCTTTTACTGGGAAGCGGTTCAGGATAAAGAACCCCGAAGGAATCGAAGAGGATATCCTGGAGGCGGCGGCATACGGTCCCATCGAACGGGTCTTTCTCTGCGATGGCGACGCCCTCATAATACCGCAAAAGAGACTGGCACCCATATTGGAGTCGATCAACAGACACATAAAGGGTGTCGAGCGCATCGGCATCTATGCCAACGCAAAGAGCGCCTTGAGAAAGACGCCTGCGGAACTGAAAGAATTACGCAATCTCGGACTCAAGATCGCCTACCTTGGCGTTGAAACGGGAAACGAAGAACTGTTGAAAAAGATACAAAAAGGGGTCGGCTCCCGTCAATTGGTGGAAGCCTGTCACAGGATAAAGGCGGCTGGAATTACCCTCTCCGTCACCGTCATTCTCGGTATCGGCGGAAAAGAGAAGAGTGTCGCCCATGCGTTCGACACGGCAAAAATCCTGACCGAAATAGATCCCCACTATGTGGGCGCCCTTACCGTCATGCTTGTTCCGGGAACACCGCTCCATGACGAACACCTCTCCGGAAAATTTGTGCTCCCCGACCGTTTCGGCTTTCTCGAAGAGCTGGGGATCATTGCGGCGAATTCCGCATTTACGAACTGTTTTTTCACCTCAAATCACGCGTCGAATTATCTTCCCATACGGGCGCGAATGCCGAAAGAGAAAGACAAAACGGTGCGACTCATATATGATGTCATTCAATCGAAGAATAAAGGCGCACTGAAGCCCGAATATATGCGGGGGCTTTAAAACATTTTGATTTGTCAATGTGCGCGTTTTTCGTTAAGTTTATGCATTGAACATGAATCCATTTAATAAACCATGGTGAGGAAATAATGAACAAATCAGAAAACAGGGAATTGAAAATTGTTGTAGTCGGCGCTTCCGCCGCGGGATTGAGGGCCGCGGCCAGGGCAAAAAGATTAATGCCGGACAGCGTCATTACCGTGGTGGATGAAAGAGAGATTATCTCCTATGCCGCCTGTGGGCTTCCCTACTATCTCTCCGGAGATATCGAAAGTCCCCGGGCATTGAGAGAGACCTCCTGGGGTACCCTGCGTAACCCCCAATTTTTCAAGGATGCCAAGGGTCTCGATGTGCGTATTCTGACTACTGCCACCCATTGCGATCCGGAGAAAAAGACGATCAATATCAGGAACAACATTTCGGGGAAAGAAGAAAAGGTGACATTTGACAAACTCGTTCTTGCCACGGGCGCCTCGCCCTTTGTTCCACCCGGTATTCCTGAAAATCATCCCAGGATTTCCACATTTAAGACGGTGGAAGATGCCAGGAACTGGCGTTCAAAACTGGAAACGGGGCAGCTCGAAAAGGTGGCCATAATCGGAAGCGGTTTCATAGGAATCGAGCTGGCCGAAGCCTTTACGGCCATGTGGGGCGTCGAAGTGGATCTGATAGAGATGGAAGACAGGGTCCTTCCACAGATGCTGGATGGGGAAATGTCTGCTCTCATAGAAAAACATCTTGAAGAACAGGATGTTCGCATCCACAAGACCTGCCGCGTGAAGGAAATCAGAGATACCGATGACGGTCTTTCAGTGGTTACGGACAGAGAAACCATCGAAACAGAGTACGCTGTTGTCGCCGTGGGAGTTCGCCCCCGAATAGAACTTGCCCGACAAATGGGTCTGAAGATCGGTAAATATGGCGGCATCGCGGTGGATGAAAATCTTCAGACGAGCCATCCCGATGTGTATGCCGCCAGTGACTGCATGGAGGTAGAACTCTTTTATGGTGAAAGGGCCGTTCTTCCCCTCGGTTCTCTCGCCAATAAACAGGGGCGTATCGTGGGAGATCAGCTCGCTGGACGTAAAACGAAATTCAAAAAGGTGGCGGGGAGCGCCTGCGTCAAGGCATTCGATTACAATTGCGCTTCCACGGGAATATCCGAAACACAGGCGGCGCGCCATAACATCCCCACCAGGGCAGTCTGGGGAACATTCAGCGACCGCGCCCACTACTATCCGGAAGATAAAAATATCTTCATGAAGATGGTCTATCATGCAAAAACCTTGCAGATTCTGGGTCTCCAAGCCGTCGGTGAGGGTGAAGTGGTAAAACGCGTCGATGTCATGGGAAACCTTATTTTGAACAATGGCCGCCTGGAGGATATTCTGGATCTGGAATTCGCCTATTCTCCCCCCTACTCCCCTGCCCTCGATCCCCTCTATGTGCTGGGAGCGGCAGCGCTGAATCAGGAGGACGGCGTCCTTTCCCGCAGTCCCTCTCTTTTATCAAAGGAAGGAATTATTCTCGATGTCCGGACAAAGAATGAATCTGAGACCAATCCCATTGAGGGAGCGATACACATCCCGATAGAGGAACTGCGCGGCAGAATGGACGAACTGGATAGGAATAAGCCGATACAGATTGTTTGTCCCAGGGGCGCTCGCTCCGCCGAAGCGGCACGCTGGTTTTTCGAGGAGGGCTATAAAAATGTGGTCTATGTGGGAGGCGGCTGGTTAATGCTCAGCAAATAGATTTATTGTCAAACATACACTGAAGGAGAATTAATTTTACAAAATTTTTATATTTTGTATAAGAGGAAAAAACTTGACATTTTATTTGCTTTTAAAGATATAGTGCTTATCTAATTTAATAAACATATATAAGTTTTAAAAAGGGAGAAATACAATGAACCAACGTATTGTTGTCGGGTTGGATGGCACTAAATATTCCCAAAGCGCAATCAAGTGGGCATGCGTCAGAGCGAAAACCTTCGGTGGAATCGTAATTGGCATCGCAATCGTGGATGTCCCGGGTATTGAAAAATCCCAGGTGGGATCTGGTGTTGGTGGCAATTACTATGCACAAAAGGCAATTGATTACAAGCTGGAAGATGCCTCAACCCGTACGGCTGGTTTTATAACGGATTTTGAAAAGAAGTGCACTGAAGAAGGGGTTCCGTACGAAACATATCTGAAACTGGGAGAACCCATAGACATATTTAAAGAAGAAGGAAAAACCGCCGATCTGATTGTTATGGGTCTGCGCACCTATTTTAAATTCGAGACGACCAACGCACCCGATGAAGGGTTGATCAGGAAACTGCTCCTTGACCCTGTCTGCCCCGTCATAGGAGTTCCGGAAGTAATCGAACCGCATGAAACGATAATTATTTGCTTCAACGGATCTACTGCCTCCGCCAGGGCTATGCGAGCCTATGCCCTTCTTTCGCCCAATATACCGAATTCGTACAAGGTTATACTCCTGAATGTTGGCGATTCCATGGAGGAAGGAGAATACCTGCTTAACCGTGCCGAAAAATACCTGAACACCTTCGGCATCCATCCTGAAAAGGTGTGGCGCCAAGGGAAACCCGAAGATGTCATTTTTGAGAAGGCAAAGAAATACAAGCCCACGCCGCTGGTTGTGCTGGGTGCTTACTCGGACAAGGCACGATATATTTTCGGGAAAAGGACGACAAAATTGATGGAAGACGGAACAATTCCGATCTTTGTTTACCATTAAGCTGACTGGAGTTTTATGCCGGATGAGCAGAGCGGAAATCCGGTAGGGGGACTATCCCTTTTACTTCTATTATGAAAGCATAAAGCTCCGCGATCTCTTTGTGGAACTCATTGAAAGCCATAGCGACCCCGGTGTGGTGCGCCATATCGCCATCAATCCCGATCAGAGAAAAGGCCTTCATCTTCATGATCCCCGAAGAGGGACAGGTCGCTCAATCCCTGTCACCGGTCTATCAATGGTTGCAGTCTGTCTTTTTGCGCTGAAAAAGATTAATTCCTCATTCCTTTTGAGAAGCGGTGGGTGGCTGTAGCTCTATGACGGTCACCTCGGGTGGAGCCAGAACACGTATGGGTGGCCCCCACGTCCCCGTGCCTCGACTGTGATAGAACCAGGTCTTTTGACCAACCTTCGACAGACCCATTTTGGCAGGATAAGACAAACGTGTGATAAAATTAAAGGGAAATATCTGTCCTCCGTGACTGTGACCCGATAGCTGCACATCGAAAAAAGGAATCGACGCCGCTTCAACAACGGGCTGATGTTTCAGAAAAAGCACGAACTCCTCCCCGGAAAAGCGACTCAGTATAGACTTTTCGTCCGGGAGTTCCATATTCAGGCGTTGCGATACCGCCGGATCATCGACACCGGCGATTGTCATTTCGTCACCGATTTTTATCCCTTCATTGGAAAGCATTTTAAAGCCGGCCCTTTCAAAAAATGACACATCTTGATACAGTCCGGCATACACTTCATGATTGCCCCTTACGGCAAATTTTCCGAATCGGGGGGTGAGACCACGGAGCATATCGGCAAAACGCCCTATGTGGTCGAGCTGCATATCAACCAGGTCACCTGTTGAAACCACCATATCCGGTTGAAGATCCTTGATGGTTTGCACAAGGTCTTTCACCCATGCCTCGCTGCTTATAAGGCCCAGATGAACATCGGTGATTTGTACAATGCGAAAGGATTCGAACTCACTGCTTAACTTTTGTGTTGGAATATTAATCCATTTTACGTTGATCTGTCTCGCGGCAAAAAAACCATAGATAGTTACACCTGCTGCCAGGATTGTCACCAAAAGAACCGGGTAGACAGGGGACTGAAAGATTATCCTGCAGCCATCGAATCCCGCAAGTCTGCCCGCAACCTTTACGACGAGTTGATAAAAGTCCAATGCAAGAGACAACGAAAAGAAGATGAAGGCAAATCCCATCCACATATACGCGATCCAGGCCAGAGGAAGGGCAAAAGTCGCCAGTCCGCTATGGGTTAAACGGGCTATCAGAATGGGAGCAAAAACAAGGAGGCAGAAAAGGATTATAACCAGCCACCTTCCCGATGGAATGAGCGGCATTGCCTTTCTGTATATGTAGACGTGCATCCCTCCGTATATGGAGAGGTAAATGCTGAGAAAAATTAACATTCGCAGTTTCATCTGGATAAATAGGCTTTATGGCTAAACAGGATCAGCGCCCCTTTAAATAGCTCGATCCTTCACAACACCATTTTCACTAATGGATGCCTTCCCAAAGAATGGTAAGTACTTACACGAACCTCTTCGCTGTGAACGATTGTCTCAAGAGTAAGAGAGATATACTTGCCGGAGCTACTGCTGTTTGAAAGGGAAACCCTGTACTCCCTGTCTTTTACACACTCTGATATTGCCTGGCGAAGCGACTTTTCATCGGTTCCGATCACCCGATAAGACCACGCGCATGGATACTCTATTTCCAGTCTATCCATTAATTCTTTCTTCTGTTCTTCAATATTTTTCCCGTTGGGTTCCTTGAAAATTGCTCTGTCCCGGTCCGTTGCCGAAACCCCGATCATACTAACAAAAGAACCAACCGAAGGCAAGGACGAACGGGCATCAGGATGGGCGGGAATGGGTTAACCGCCACTCTTCTTCGCTATCACAACCATCCGGTTGGTCATACTCCCATAGTCCCCTTTCCCATCGCGGCTCATGAAGTCCTTTTCGCAGGTTACAGACGAAAAACCCGCCGAGGAAATCATGTTCGAGATTTTTGCGGGGCTATAGAGACGGGTAAGGTATTTCTGGTCTCGTATGCACCCCTTTTTTGCCGACATGACTATCTCCCGGCTGTAAATGACATCATCTTCCATCTCTCGCTCACGTCTAACGGTAACATCATCTGTTACCCTGTGCCGCGAGGTGGATTTGAAGTTTTGCAGGACATACTCCCTGTTGGAAAGATCGAGGAGCAACTTCCCTCCGGGCATCAGCATGCGAAAGGCCTCAC
>JAUVXT010000245.1 GCA_030603465.1 Deltaproteobacteria bacterium | reverse complement strand
ACTAAGCGTTTCAACCGTATTCAAGCGAATCCGTTATTGAAAAAAGCCTTTCTTGCGGAACTTTTACTCTTTTCCAATCTCAATCCTGAAGGAATATCACCTTTATCTTTCGCTTACTTGCTCTCCATTCCCTTCAAGGGTCTATACTACCAGATCGGCGGGAAATACCGTCTGATAGACGCGCTGAAGAGAAAAATCGAATCAAATGGAGGCATGGTAAAGAATTTTTCCGCTCTTCAGCTAAGCATAGACGAGGACGCCGTGGTCGACATCGCGACACAAAACGACAACACTTTTACTGTCGAAGGGAAGAATGTTATAATCAGCGCTAAATGGAAAGGTTTTTTACCTTTTATGTCGGGGGATGACAGGTATTCGTCAATTGTGGAAAGATATATGGGTATCGAACCTTCACACTATCCCTTTACAGTACATATAGGCTTTTTTGAGGCGTCCATACCTGAAAAGATGTCGGAATACTCTGTCCTGATTTCTGACGACTTATTTGAAGAAGGGAACGACTTTTTCAAGGAGAATATTTTCTTTTTAGAGCTAAGCGCTGTCGGAGACAGGGGACGCGCTCCTGAAAATAAGAGGGCGTTGAGCGTTACCGCTTTTCTAAAGGCTTCCCCGCTTGATTTGAGCAATAAAGAGCTCAAAGAGGTTTCGATACTGATGATAAAAAGTCTCGATGGCTACCTTCCTTTTTTAAATGAAGGTATTGATTTTATAGACATTGATGGATCAATTGATATATCCAGAAAATTCCAGGGGTCACTAAATCAGAAATACTCCGCGCAGCAGAGTCCTGTCCTCGGCATCTCACTCCTTTCCAATAAGACTCCCCTGAAGAACCTGCGCATTACAGGCGGAATACTACTTGCAGGTCTTGGGATAGAAGGTGAAGTCATTTCGGGGCTTAACGCCGCAAAAAGTTTGACCGGGGGAGACGGAGACAATGTTCATAATCAACAAACTGGGTAAAGCAACTTTCCCTTCACCAATTAAGGGAAGTTATTTTATGTCTGATAAAAAACGTATTCTTTTCGATAATACGATAGGTGATCTCAAGTCTTTAAGGACTGCAGATGACCGTCCGGAATCTATTGAATTGGCCGGCCCCAGGAAAATGATTTACTTTAATCCCGAAGAGACGAAGGCGGCAATCGTCACCTGCGGCGGATTATGTCCCGGCATTAATGATGTTATCCGGGCCATCGTCATGGGGCTCCATTATCGTTACGGCGTGAAAGATATTGTTGGAATAAGGTATGGATTCCAAGGTTTTATCCCGGAATACGGGCACGAAAACCTTGTCTTGTACCCCGAGTTTGTCAAGGATATTCATACACTGGGCGGCAGTATTCTCTCCTCTTCGAGGGGGCATCAGGATATCGGCAGAATTGTCGATTCCCTCTCCGAGATGAAGGTCGATATACTTTTTTGTATTGGCGGTGACGGGACGATGAGGGCTACCGATCTGATAACAGGCGAAATTAATAAACGAAATTTGAAGATCGGTGTTGTCGGAATCCCCAAAACAATAGACAACGATCTAAATCTGATTGATAAATCCTTCGGGTTCGATACGGCTATTTCTGAAGTAGTCAAGGTTATTCAATGCGCCCATGTTGAGTCTAGAGGCGCACCCCTGGGCATCGGTCTTGTGAGAATAATGGGACGCGAATCGGGCCATATAGCCGCCAATGCGACGTTGGCACAAAATGATGTGAATCTCACATTGATTCCCGAGGTTTCCTTCGATCTTGATGGTGAAAGGGGATTCCTCCGTACACTCGAAAGGCGCCTTATAGAACGAGGTCATATAGTAATCCTTGTCGCGGAAGGCGCGGGACAGGATCTTTTTATGAGTGATGGAGTTCGAAAAACAGACGCCTCGGGGAATATCAAGCTTCAAGATATAGGGATACACCTGAAAACGAACATAGAAGATTACTTTAAAAAAAGAGGAACAGACATCAGTCTCAAGTACATTGACCCCGGTTACATCATAAGAAGTGTTCCTGCCGATGCCGGTGACAGCCTTTATTGCGAGCTTCTGGGACAATACGCCGTACATGCCGGAATGGCGGGTAAAACGGGAATGGTGGTGGGTTTATTTAAAAATGAATATGTTCATCTCCCCTTAAAAGCAACATCCTCCCGCAGAAAAGTAGATCCTAAGGGCAACTTATGGATGCGTGTCCTGGAAGCCACCGGACAACCTCCATCAATGAAAAAATGAACTACCCCGCCGCAAGCAGCGGGAAATTAAACCCTACAGATTTTACATTGCACTTCAAGTGATTGGAGTAATCCGCGCAATCTGTGAAATCTGTGGATTAAAAAAAGCTTGCAAATTTGATCCATATGTTTTAGTAAACAACCTAATTTTTAAAGGAGTTTTCATATGGCTCGATTTTGTGAAATATGTGGCAAGGGACCGGTTGTAGGTAATAATGTGAGTCATGCTCACAACAAGACTAAAAAGGTTTGGTACCCCAATCTTCAAAAGGTACGTACCATTGATAAAGATACTAAGGTAGTGAAGCGTATCAAGGTCTGTACAAGATGTCTTCGTTCCGGCGCTGTGGAAAAGGCAATATAGCGAAACTATCTTCATTTGATTTCGAATACAAAAAAGGGCGCCTTTTGATCAAGATCAATGAAAGCGCCCCGATTTTACATTCGTATACTCTTAAATCATCTTATCTCCACACCTAATGGGGTCATCGGAACACGGTTTTCTTCTGATTTGATCTCTTTTAAGACCCCTGCAATCATTTATTTTACCTGATCCTGAGGATTAACTATCATCTTGTTAAGCTTTGTAAGCGTTATTTGAAAAGTGCCGTATTTCGTTTTGCCATAGGCCTTATGGTCTTTATTAAGAACCATCTCAATGCGTTCATCATTCATCAGCCTTACCATACCTTTAAGCTTCTCTGCCTTCTGAACAAAAATTATATCTTTGATCTCTTTGAAAGCTATCGTATATAAGCCCTTCCCTTTCGTTCCTTCTATAAAGGTCTTTCCATTAATGCTTACTCCGGTACATTCTGTTATCACATCCATCTGGTCAATGAACGCAGCGCTGAACTTCTCCTTGGTAACCGGAATTTTTTCCGGCGAATCACTTTCTGACATGGAGCCCATTCCCAGCATAATAGGTATTAAAATAAGCATGACAAAGATAAATGATTTTTTCATAATCCTTCCTTTCCTTCAATTTCTTCAAATGCGATTTCGTCTTTTAGCGCCTTTACTATATTTTCAACTTCAGATACAAAATCGGGGGCTATAAGAAGTTTAACAATTGCGTCATACCTGTCTATGGTCGTAACCATTGCCAGACCTTCATACCCTTCCAATATGAACTTTATATAGGAAATATCCCTCCTGTTTATTTTGAAATACTTCTCTATCAATTTAATGTTTCATCATTCCTTAATAATATCTGGAAAAATAGCATCGGGGATTTTAAATATCAAGTAATAAATCCCTCCTTGACATGAGTTAGTACCTTGACTATAGTTATAACACTCTTTATTCATTCTTTTAAGGAATCTTTTAATGCTGCCTACCACATACTGGAAATTATCCGAAACAGACGAAGATAATCAAAATCTTTTAACAAAAGAACTTGGAATAAATCCTGTTACATCTCAAATATTGATCAATCGCGGTATAAAAAAGACCGAGGAAGCCAAGAGTTTTCTCTTTCCGTCGCTTAAGAATCTTCATAATCCTTTTCTATTGAAAGACATGAAAAAGGGTGTGGACAGAACGATAAAGGCGATAAATGATAGTGAAAAAATTACGGTCTATGGCGACTACGATGCGGACGGCATAACCTCGACAGCTCTTTTAGTGAAATTCCTGAGTGAGATACACGAAGGTGTATCATACTATATCCCGGACAGGATTGCAGAGGGGTATGGGCTCAATAAAAATGCCAT
>JAUVXT010000067.1 GCA_030603465.1 Deltaproteobacteria bacterium | reverse complement strand
ATCAGTTTTTTGTATGATTCGTAAGAGTCGGGGTTCAGGTTTCTGTCAACCTGCAAGAGAAGACTGTTCCCGTCCACCGCCATTGCCGGAGAGGCAAGAAGCAGCAGCAATATGGCTGTTATGATTCGCATAGTAATAGCTCCTTTTTAGACATGTCTTAGTGCTTCAATAGGCTCCATTTTTGATGCCTTGAAGGCGGGCTGGAGGCTTGCCGCTACGGATACTACAATGACTGTCACCGAAACCATGAGGATATCGGCTACACCGATGTAGGGCGCCAGCAACAGCCCGGTCTGTCGGCCGAAGTTGAAGGTGATATGGGAGATGTTCAATATGTATATTATTATGCATCCTATCGCATCCCCTATGAGCGCTCCGAAGATGCCGAGAGAAAGCCCCTCAAGAACAAACATGGAAAGAATTTTGCCCGGCATCGTTCCTATGGCTGAAATAGTTCCTATTTCACGCATTCGTTCATAAACCGCCATTATCATGACATTCATGATGCTGACGAGAACCATTGCGATAAGCATGATCTTTATAAACAATGTCATAATGTCTATCATCCGCGCGATATTGTAGAAAGGAGAGAGTTTTTCCCATGTATGAACCTCGAATACGGGTTTCCCCGCTTCATTCTTTTCCTGGGAAAGTGCACCCATGAGTGATTCGTAAACGTCCTGCAGCGTGCCGAAGTCCTTGAGTCTCAGCACTATCTCGCTTATTTCCATCTGTTCCATTCTCAGAACTTCCACGGCATCTTCAATGTGGATATAGCCATCCCGTCCACCCGGCCCGGTAACGCTTTCCAGTATGCCGCTGACCATAAATTGTTTCCCGTTAACGGAACCGTCTTTATTGGTGGCAATTACCACGACCGTGTCACCCACCTTTACTTTCATCCCGCTGGCCAGAAGCTCCGGTATAAGGATGTCTCCTTTTTTCAGCGTTTTTTCACCCTTGATAATTCTTGTAGGCAGGAGGGGCACCGTCTTTAATTCCATCTCCGGGACTACGCCATTCAGGCGAATGTTGGTCGTCTCCACAAAATTGCTGAACAGACCGCCGAATTTGATTCTCGTCGAATATGCCTCGATTTCGGGGATTTCCTTAATTGTCTTATCGATCTTCTGCACGGCCTTCGGCGTCAGCGTTATGGTGAGCGGGAGATTGTCGATGGACGCGACATATCCCTTTTTGTGGATCTGCAGGTGTCCTAACATGGAGTCCGTAATCTGTCCGATGAGAAGGCTCTTGACGGACCCCGTAACGGCCATGAAGACGAGAACGAAGACAACGCCGATCATGATTAGCGATGCCGTCAGAAGGGTTCTTCTGCGGTATCTCAAAAGATTTCTGATGGCTATCTTTAGGAGATTATACATGGGCATTCCCTCCTGTATCCTTCCTGTCGACGATCATTCCGTCCTCCAGGGTATAGATTATTTCCGCGGCGCCGACTATCTTCTGATCATGGGTGGAAAAGATGAAGGTAGTGCCCGACTTTCTCTGCATCTCTTTCATCAGTTCGATAATCATATAGGCCGTTTTACTGTCTAAATTAGCTGTCGGCTCATCGGCAAGCACAAGCTCAGGTTCGGTAACCAGCGCCCTTGCAACGGCAACCCTCTGTTTTTGTCCCCCTGAAATCTGATCGGGATACTTGTCTTTCTGCTCCGTCATTTCGACTGATTCCAGGAGACTCAGGACACGCCGCCTCCTTTCTTCCGGCGGAACGTTCTGTACCATTATGAGAGGGTATTCAATATTTTCATACACGGTAAGGACAGGGATGAGGTTAAAATCCTGAAAGATGAATCCCATGTGCCTGCCCCGGAAGGCCGCCCGCTGTTTCCTGTCGAGGCTGACCACATCCGTGCCAGCCACGGTCAATGTGCCGTCAGTAGGTGTATCAAGACAGCCGATAAGGTTCAAAAGGGTAGTCTTGCCGCTTCCGGAGGGTCCGACAAAGGAAAGAAACGAAGCGGGTTCAATCTCGAAATTCAGGTCGTTCAGCGCCCTCAGACTGACCTCTCCTACCTGATAATCTTTGTAGATGTTCTGTGCCGTTATTAATCCCATATTAGTCCTCCTCACCACAGCTGCTGCCCTTGCGTATCGGAATACGCAGGGCAGTAACAATAGAATTTCCTGAACACCGGGGAAGGGTTATCTCTGGAATGAATCTGTCTTGGTCGGGCAGTCTCGGTGCTCTACTTTTCCTCAAATAAACTGCCCCGCCGCAAGCAGCGGGGAAGACTATCTCTAACACCCTGTCGGAAAGGTTTAAGCTCATTGCCTCGGTCAGGTGCGCTACGGTAATGGAACATCTTTCTCAACGTCTAGCTTCCATTGCTATGCTGAAATTTCAGCCTTCCTTGAGAAATTCCTCCGTGATGGTGATATAGGGTTAGTTGACCATTAACGATTAAGATTGTCAAGAAAATAGATGAGGTGGCCTGAAATTCCCTAAATGACGTATCCTGTACTCGCTTCAAGCAATGTCGTCAATTCCTACTCTAACAACAGCATTTAAGCGCCGGACCTTTCTGATCTTTTTTGTTCTGAAAATTCCCTGATGCAACTCTCGATTTCCTTTGCCATTGAAGCTGTTAACATTTTAAATGAGTACTTCGACACCCATACAATATGATATTGGCAATACTCCACACTGTTTCTGATAACTTTCTGTAACTACTCATTTATGCTGAAAGAGTTCCAATTACCATATGGTGACACAAAACTAGATCAGTCTTTGATAGGAACAATATTGTTTCGCCGGAAGACCTAAAAAAGGCAGCCAAAAAACTGCAAATGTTTGGCGAAGGGCAAGAAAAACAGTTACAAAGTAGTTGCAATGGCACCAAAAAGAGAAAAAGGGTTGCAGCATCAATCGCCGCAACCCCATTATTTATGGTGCCTGGGGAGAGAATCGAACTCTCACGATGTCAAACATCGAGGGATTTTAAGTCCCTTGCGTCTACCAATTCCGCCACCCAGGCATCGACCGGTTTGAGACAGCTATATTATTTTTAAATAGGCATGTCAAGGGCATAATCGCCGCAATTCCAACAATAGTTTCAGCAGCGCCATCCACTATTACACGCCTTCTGGCAGAAATGTTTTCCAATTAAATCGATCATATCCCTTGAAGCTGATTCGTAATTTGTGATATTGATCTAAGCGATATTTTTTCTGTCCTATCATCATTTTATATGAACTGAACAGCGAGTGCATCCCCCGCAGCTTGCTGCGGAGAGCTTCAATACTCTGAATTTCAAGAGGGAGGTTATATTACATGCGGGAAGTTGACATAGTCATTTCGGGTGGCACGATTCTTACTCTCGATAATGATAATTCACAGATAGACAATGGTTTGGTCGCTATCGATGGCGATGGAATCGTGGCTGTGGGAAAGAATGAAGACCTGAAGAATATGTTCAGAGGGATAAAGACGATCGATGCCACTAATTGCCTCGTGATGCCGGGACTCATTAACGCCCATACACACGCGGCCATGACCTGTTTCAGAGGCATAGCCGATGACATGGAACTGATGAACTGGTTAAACAACTATATATTCCCCGCCGAAGCAAGAAATGTCGATCCCGAACTGGCATACTGGGGCAGCAAGCTTGCCTGTGCGGAAATGATACGGTCGGGGACAACGACTTTCTGCGATATGTACATATTCGAAGATGAAACGGCAAAGGCAGCCAGTGAATCAGGGATGAGATGCCTTATTGGCGAAGTTTTATTCGATTTTCCATCGCCAAACGTCAAATCTCCCGAGGAGGGTCTCGCATATACCCGCATGCTTATCGAAAAGTGGGACAGCGACCCCCTTGTAAATATAGTGGTCGAACCTCACGCATTATATACCTGTTCCCCTTCCCTTCTCAAAGATGCCAAGGACCTTGCCGATCAATACAACGTTCCCCTTGCGATACATTTTCTGGAAAACAAGGGAGAGGCAAAACAGTTAAAGGAAAAACTGGGGAAAAGGGCGACAAAATTTCTGCATGAAATGGGGTATCTGAACGAGAGATTCTTCGCCTTTCACTGCGTCGCCATGGACGGCGAGGACATAAAAGTATTTGCCGATAACGGGTGCAAGGTGGTTCATAATCCGGAGAGCAATATGAAACTTGCCTCCGGTGTGGCGCCCATATCTTCTATGCTTGATCATGGTGTGACTGTGGGACTTGGCACAGACGGGTGCGCCAGTAATAATAATCTTGACATGTTTCAGGAGATGGATACGGCCGCAAAACTCGAAAAGGTTGAAAGATTGGATCCGACGGTCATGCCGGCGTCCACGGTGACGCGAATGGCAACCTGTGACGGCGCCCGGGTTCTAGGTATGGAAAATCTTGTCGGTTCTCTGAAGGTCGGGATGAAGGGAGATATTATCATTATCGACCTCAACAGACCCCATCTCACACCCATGTACAACGCCTGCTCACATCTCGTGTACGCCGCCAAGGGCGACGATGTGAAGACCGTCTTGATAAACGGGAAGGTTGTCATGGAAGACTGGAAGGTTTTGACCATCGACGAACATGAGGTAATGGACAGGGTAAATCAGATCGCGAGAAGGGTAAAGAAGAGCCTTGAAATAGAGTAACATATTGGAGCTTCCCGCGACAAGTTGCGGGATGCTCCGACTGTTAAGGAAATTTCTTATCTTATATTCGCTCGCTAACCCCGCCGCAAGCAGCGGGGAATGCGCTCGCTATTCAGTTCAAGGATATGGCAGTGAAGGTTATGGACAATACTGCGCTGGACATACTTATCAGCGGCGGGACCACTCTCACGATATCGAAGAATATGGATATTATTGAGAACTCCCGGATAGGTATTAAGAACGGTAAAATTGTATTTGTCAGAGAAATGGAGGATCATTTACCGGACTGCCGGCGCAAAAAATTTATCGATGCCTCGGGATCTCTCATAATGCCCGGCCTTATAAACACCCATACACACCTTCCCATGGTGTGTTTCAGGGGACTTGCCGATGATCTCCCCCTGATGGATTGGCTGAATAATCACATCTTTCCCGCCGAGGCCAGATATGTAAACAGAGATATGGTCTACTATGGATCCATGCTTGCCATGGCGGAAATGATACTGTCGGGTACCACAACCTTCTGTGACGCATATTTTTTTGAAAGCAGCGTTGCAAAAGCCACCGTTGAAACCGGAATGAGGGGG
Organism: Deltaproteobacteria bacterium; assembly: GCA_030603465.1. Classification (GTDB taxonomy): domain Bacteria; phylum Desulfobacterota; class Syntrophia; order Syntrophales; family UBA2210; genus JAFGPZ01. The sequence goes on along the minus strand of JAUVXT010000067.1, from coordinate 5,980 downwards.
GTTGCCTGCCAGGGCTTCAGCGATTTTCCCACACCCGATAATCCAAAGCCATCGAACAAAAGAGACATCGCCCGATCTTTCATAGAAAAATGGACCGGTGTTTCGCCTCTTGTATCACCGGCTCTCGTCTGCCACTCGCCTTACACCTGTTCTCCCGAGACCCTTACAACAATAAAGGACGTTGCGAGAAAATGCGGCACTTCTTTCCTTATCCATCTTGCGGAAACGCGGGAAGAGGTAAAGGTAATAAGAGACAAATATGGAACAACGCCGGTGCGTCATCTCCACGATCTGGGAATACTCGATGAAAGAACAATTCCCGCCCACTGTGTCTGGGTAGATGATGAAGAGATAGACATTCTTGCCGATTGCGGCGTAAAGGTGTCTCATGTCCCCGAAAGCAACATGAAGCTTGCGGCGGGAAACGCGCCGATTCCTCAGATGATGGAAAAAGGGATAACGGTGGGACTGGGGACAGACGGGTGCGCCAGCAATAACGATCTCGATATGTTTCAGGAAATGGATACGACGGCCAAGATTCACAAGGTGGTGGATATGGACCCCACTGTGATGGATGCAGAAACCGTTGTACGGATGGCAACCACAGAAGGCGCAAAGACGCTTGGAATGGAAAATTCGGTAGGTTCAATAGAAGAGGGGAAGTGTGCAGATATAATAATACTGGATATGAAAAAACCGCATCTCACGCCCCTGTACAACAGTTATTCTCAATTAGTCTATTCAGCAACGGGAGCCGATGTCACCACATCCATTATCGGCGGGCAGATCGTCATGGAGAAAAGACGTCTTCTCACCATCGACCTGCCCGATATCATGGAAAGGGTTAAAGATATTTCCCGGAAGATCACCGGGGGAAACGACTAATATTTATCTCTGCATGGCCGATTGATAAGGGCATGATGCTGGGCTGCAACCACCCTGTCGGCCCACTGGCCATTTCTGATCTTATAGGTCTTGACACACTGCTTCATGTCGTGGAGGGACTTCACAAAGAACGGGGAGACAAATGCATGCCCGCCCCCCTTCTACGGCAACTGGTAAGAGCGGGACGATACGGCAGAAAAACAGGAAAGGGCGTATATTATTACACCGGAAAATAAAAAAACAATTTTCTGTTGACAAGATAAATATTGATGCAATATATTGTAAACACGCTTTTTTATCCACACACTGCATAATCTCACAGAACGGATGGCAGAATGCGTAGGATTCATTCGCCCCCGTTCCAGTCAAGGAAATGTCCCATCTCTCCTTGATCCTTTCCCGTATGGGGGCTTCCCTGAGGGAAATACTTATTCATAAAGACTGAAAATGCCGGCAATATCAAAGGAGCCGCTGAAATGAATTTCGAATTGCCTGAAGAATTAAGGATGCTGAGGGACATGTCATGCAAATTTGCCAATGCAGAGATTACCCCCTTTTCTCGTGAATGTGACGAAGGAGAAAGATATACCCCGGAAATCCGGAAAAAGGCGGCTGAGAACGGGCTTGTCGGCGCCTGGATACCGGAAGAATACGGGGGGGCAGGTGTAGGAATTCTGGGCAACACCATCATTACCGAAGAAATCTCCAGGGTGGACATGGGAATAGGTCTTAACATCTGCGCAGCCTCTTTCGGTTGTGAAGCAATCTATTATTTTGGAACCGAAGAGCAGAAAAAGAAATATCTCCCCCCTGTTTGCAGTGGTGAGAAGGTAAGCGCAGGGGCCTTTTCGGAACCAAATGCGGGAACAGATGTCGCCGGTTATCGAACGAAGGCCGTAAAGGATGGAAATAATTACATCATCAATGGAAACAAGATGTTTATTACGAACGGAACCGTCTGTGACTGGATGATCGTCCAGTGCATTACAAATCCTGAAGAGAAAAGGCACCACAGTTTCAGCCAGATCATTGTGCCCGCTGATGCTTCCGGAGTTATCAGAAATAAAATCCATGGTAAAATGGGAATCAGGGCAAGTGATACTGCGGAAATCGCCCTCGAAGATGTAACAGTTCCTCGGGAAAATCTTGTCGGTGAAGAGAAGAAGGGATTTCGTCAACTGATGCATTTTTTCGATGTAACAAGGGTTATGGTAGCCGGTCAGGCCGTCGGGCTTTCCCAGTCTTGCCTGGACGAGTCAATAAAGTATTCAAAAGAGAGAACGGCCTTTGGCTCTCCCATCGGCATTTTTCAATCTACAATGACAAAACTGACGGAAATGGCAATAAGGATAGAAGCCTTGAGAAATCTCGTCTATAAGGCTGCCTGGTCTATAGATGAAGGGCGGCCTGACTATCACCTTGCTGCCATAGCCAAATATTACGGCGGGCAAACCGCGGTTTTCTGTGCCAATGCCGCCGTTGAAATACACGGTGGCTACGGCTACATAGATGAATATAAGGTACAGAAATTGTACAGGGATGCCAAGATACTTGAACTTTATGAAGGCACCAAGGAGGCTGAAATCATGACGATTGGCCGCTTCTTGCTGTCCCGATAAACATTATTTTAAAAATGTAAGTATATATCTCTATCAACCTAATAACCAACGTAATTATAAGAAAGGATAACACTATGTCACTCACAAAAGCCGAAATAATCAAAAGCCTTAATACAAACACGAACCTTTCAAAGGAAAAATGTGCTTCTCTCGTTGAAAGTGTTTTTGAATTAATCAAAGATGAACTGGGAGAAGGAAAAGACGTCCTTATATCCGGATTCGGCAAGTGGTCGGTAAATGACAAGAATCCACGAAAGGGAAGAAATCCTCAGACTGGAACGGCTTTGATGCTGGATGGACGAAGGGTTATCACTTTCAAATGCTCACGTAAACTGAAAGAGACTCTAAATTCCGGACATTAATCACCTTCTTGGATTGATTTATTGAAGCTTCCCGCAACAAGTTGCTGGGAATCTCCGACTGTTAAGGAAATTTTTCATTTCATATTCGCTCGCTGTTCAGTTCGAACCCTGTGTGGTTATCTTTCTTACGCTTAAAATAGTCCGCTATGATTTTTTCGTGATCAAACATAAGTGGTTTCGGGATATTTTCATCCGTGAAAACTCCAATTTCTGAAGCATCATCGTCAGCTTCGGGGACACCCCTGCCTTTAGCAATGTAAACCGTTGAAATTGTATGCTGCCTGGGATCTCTATCAGGTTTTGAATATGTATGCATCTGCTCGATAAGAGCTACATCCAGGGATGTCTCCTCTCTTGCCTCTCTTATCGCCGCCTCTTCCAGAGATTCCCCGTAGTCCACAAATCCCCCGGGAATTGCCCATCCTATTGGCTCGTTCTTTCTCTTTATCAATACTATTCCACAGCCAATCACCTCGATAATAATATCGACAGTCGGTACCGGGTTTAAATAAAGCCCTACCTCGGTTCCACATTCCTTACAAATCTTTTTTATTTTTTTAGACATATCGAATCCTTATTTTCAGTATTGATTAAACTTCAGTTGCCACACAGGTTATCGGATTTACGGACCCTCGCATAAACACCTTTTCGCTTGTCTAAGATATTTATGCTTGAACAACTTCATTACGAAGAAATCAAAAATTTTTACATAATGATAATTATATAATTCGAAGGATAAAGGCCTGTCAAGAACGGAATTTCTTGACAACTCAACTTTAATTATCTAGCTTACAGCGATAAACTATATCTTTGGGGGAAATATGAGCGGTGTATTAATTGTAACTCACGGAAGGTTGGGAGATGAATTGATTAAGGCAGCCGAGTCGATTAGGGGGGAATTAACGGGTGTTATCTCAATTTCTGTTGATGTATCAAAAGGCGTAGAAGACCTCAAGAATGAGATTACAGGAGCCATAAAAAAGGCTGATTCAGGTAAAGGCGTTTTGATTTTGACAGATCTTTTCGGTGGAACTCCTTCAAACATTTCGCTCTCCTTCCTGAAAAAGGGAAAAGTTGAGGTGGTTACCGGCGTCAATTTGCCCATGCTTTTAAAAATAGCAGAAATCAAAGAAGAAAAAAAACTTGCCGATTTTGCCGACTCTATCAAGGATTATGGCAAGAAAAATATCCGTTTGGCCACTGAAATTTTAAACAAAAAAGTCGGCATTTGATTTGTATAATGGATTTCATATTGATAAGGGTTGACAACAGGCTTATCCATGGACAGATAATCGAAGGGTGGCTCCCCTATCTCAAGTCATCTCGTATTGTAGTTGTAAATGACGAAGTGGCGGATGATCTTTTCAGAAAGACGATTCTTGAAATGGCAGTACCTTATGATATTGAGGTTCAGATATATGCCGTCGAAGAGTTCTCAAAAGAATACTCCCATGGAACAGCAGATGGCAAAAGGACAATAGTCCTGTTTGAAAATATAGTCGATGTCCTGAATGCTTACAGATTGAATTTCCGATTCGACAAACTGAATATAGGTAATGTTCACAGCGAAGAGGGTAAGATTTGCTTCACTCCGTCTATTTTTTTAAATGAGCAAGACGTAAAAGATCTGATGCGTCTTATAGAGTTGGGCGTCGAAGTAGAGGTGAGATGCGTCCCGAGAGACAAGCCTATCGATTTTCGCGATGTTGCAAAGGAGATAAAGTTTTAGTATTTCTTTAGTCTCGACACAGGGATAAATACATGTGGATTAAATCCGCTGAAATTGCCATTGCGGGAGGCTTTCTATGTCTCGACAGGGTTTTTCCACAGGCCTTGATATCGAGACCGATTGTCGCAGGTCCTGTTATAGGAGCGCTTCTCAATGATCCTTATACCGGATTGATTGCCGGAGCTTTTGTAGAATTGCTGTGGATTGACAGGCTGCCGATAGGGACGTATATTCCACCAAATGACTCCGTTGCCGCCATCCTGATAACAGCCGGTTCTATATTAGCGGGCATCAAGCTTGGACATTTATCGCAGAGTCTCTTTGTCTTCGCTTTCCTTTTATTCCTTCCTTTTGGCCCCATAGGGGAAAAAGTCGAATTCCTGATAATAAAATCTAACGACAAGCTATCCCGAAAGGCCATGGAAGACGCGAAGGCGGGTGATATTAAAGGGATCTCCCGCCGTCACATATTTGGGTTGTGGAAAATCTTCCTCGGTAACATTATCTTAATCTTCATTCCTCTATTACTCGGGTCAGCGGTTCTCATATGGATCTACCCGCTCCTTCCCAAAGAAATATTAAAAACACTTTACTATACCTACTTTGTCATCCCGATCATCGGTGTCACGGTAGCCCTCAATACTATTAAATTGCGCGGAACCATTCCGGTATTTTCCGGGCTCTTTTTGATTTTTGCGATGATAGCAGAATTTTTCTGACATTATCCCCTTGCGACCCGCATATTTAAGGAATAAATGAACGAAACCGATATCAAAGACATAATTGTGAGAAAAATGCGGCCTGGTGATTTAAAAGAAGTACTCGCGATTGAAAAAGTTTCCTTTCCCACACCGTGGTCTGAAAATATGTTTCTGGAAGAACTTTATTCCCCCATTTGTAATGATTTCGTCGCCACATCAGATGGAGAGATTGTTGGCTATATCAGCTTCCTCACAGTTCTTGACGAAATTCATCTGAGAAATATAGCTGTCCGTGAAGACCGCAAAAGGCGCAAGATAGCTTCAAAACTGCTCGGTGAAATGTTCAAAATATCTTCTGAAAAAGGAACAAACTGGTGCACTCTTGAAGTGAGAAAATCAAATTATGCCGCAATAACAATGTACAAAAAGTTCGGTTTTGTGATAAGTGGGATAAGGCCTCGCTATTATTCCGAAACCCGGGAGGATGCCCTGATTATGCAGGCCACGCTTGAATAATAAATAGTTTTGACACCTGTTTCGCATTTAAGTTGATGAACAACACCTTTTCTCTTGTCTAAGATGCTTTTTGATAAATCCAAGGCTTGCTACAGGCGATCCCAAAACTCGCCCTTCGGGCTCAGACAGTTGGAATCGCTGTCCTTCCGCTTCGCCAGGATTTATTCG
>JAUVXT010000201.1 GCA_030603465.1 Deltaproteobacteria bacterium | reverse complement strand
ATATGTTTAATTGCCGGGATAATAATATGAAGAAAGAGAATAGATAATGGCATTTTCAGAAATAGAACTGTACAAGATAAAAACCTATGTTGGTGTTTTATGTAACAAGCGGGCACCGGAATCCATCAGAGACAAATTGCGCTATGAACATACCATCGAAAAGCATGACGTCATCATTTACGAAATTCGACCACGATGGAACAACCCGGATGAAAACACCCGCATGCCCTGCGCGAAACTCAAATTCATACGAAGCCGGAATATCTGGAAACTCTACTGGCACAGGGCCAACGGCAGGTGGTATCCCTACGATCCTCTCAAACCCTCTCGTGATCTTGCTGATTTGATCGCAGAAATAGATGACGATCCCTACGGGTGTTTTTTCGGATGAGGGAAGCATGATGTAATAATCAGCTTTCATGGGTCTGTTCTCAGAAACAAAAGGGTTCTATAAATTAACTACACATCTTTACTGATTGAAAAGTTTATAGACACCGCATGAAACAATTGGAATGAGCATGCTGTTTTTAGGCGAAAGGGCTTGTTATGAGTGTTGGCGAACGAAAGCCATGGACGCGCGATGAATTAATGCTGGCTATCAATCTTTACTGCAAAACACCTTTTGGTCGAATCCACATGAGAAACTCGGATATAATTGAGCTATCTAATAATCTTGGAAGGACTCCCGGATCTGTTAGCTATAAACTGGCCAACTTCGCAAGTATTGATCCCACGATTGATCGAAAAGGCGCTGTAAACGTAAGTAAGCTTGATCGTGAAATATGGAATGAGTTTTTTGCGGACTGGGAGGCAATGATTCTTGAAAGCGAAGCTCGAATGGCCCAACTTAAAAAAACTGAATCGAAGGTTGAGGAGTCAGACGACTATCTAGCAAAGGATGGCGAAACAAGGAGTGCATTTGTACAGGCAAGGATCAACCAGGATTTTTTCCGAAAAATGATTTTAACTTCATATAACAATCTATGTTGCATTACTGGAATAGACAATGCTGGACTACTGGTTGCCAGTCATATCGTACCGTGGGCACGCGATGCAAAAAATCGATTGAATCCCATGAACGGCTTATGCCTGAACGCACTCCATGACCGTGCCTTTGATAAGGGTTTGATATCAATTGATGAAAGCTATAACGTAATCGTCTCTAAAAATGTGAAGCACAAACTAATCTCGCAATACGATGGAAAGCCAATCACTCTGCCAGATCGTTTCGTTCCTGATCAAAACTTCTTAAGTTTTCACAGAGAAAATATTTTTTTAGGACATTAATTTTGGGCAATGAGGGGCTGATTCTCATTTTTTTATTACTTGTGTTTAGTTGGAACCGTGCACAATGAATATTGCCTATAATAAATGCCGCAACAAACGCATTTTAAAATTCGATTTGGAGGTCCACTGTAATGATGCATTCCACCTACATGCCATTTACTGAAGAGCAGTTAAAAAATCACTTCGCCTTTGTTAAGGTTGGCGGCACATGTGTTCCTGTCTGTGAGAAACACCTTGTATATTACAAAACCAGTTTGGAGAATTACGCCCGCTGCCCCGCGAGTGCGCATGGAAAGCGTAAACCACTGATTGTTCTTACGAAGCCATGTCAGACCGAGAAAGACGAAAGATTCTGGACGGCGGCCTCTTTGATGACTCTTTTTTACAGTAAAAACAGACTGGCGGAATTGACCCGGCTTTTTCAGAAAGCCTACGGCGAGGTTCCACCATGTGCGGGCATAAAATCATGGAAGGATTGTTTCGATGGTGGACTTCATCTCTATTTTGAAACCAATTTGCCTTCTCCGAGGTCATATAAGGAATGGCTTCTGAACAATCTCGGGGATAGACAGCTTATTCCCTATATTCTTGACGGCGCCAGGGGGAAAAAGATTCTTGAAGGGCCCACTCACGCGGAGGCCATTCTTTTAAACGATAGGAACGGATTTGCCGTTGTAATTGAAGCAAAGGTGCTGTCAGATATATCATGTCAGATTACCTACGATGTTTCGAGAAACCAGATAGCCCGCAACATCGATGTTATGCTGGAAGAAAATGGTTCTCTTTGCCCTCCTTTGAATAATCGAGATCCGGCCAGGACACTGTTTCTGTTGCTTACACCGAGAATATTTCAGGACAATATGGCAAGCCGGTTTTATGGCTGCAAATTTGATGAATACAGGAATGATCCGGGGGCGTTACGGTGCGATCTTCCCCACAGGCGGGATGATTGCGATTGGGAAAATCTATCCATGCGGTTGGGTTGGTTGACGTGGGAGGATTTCAGGGATGTTAATAATGATTGCTGTAAATGGCTGAAGTAATCAGGATGGGCAATCATTGTAATTGACACGGCGTATGGGTGAATGGTGAAAACCTGTAAGTTATGTTTCAGGGAATTTGATCAATCTGAGGCCGATGTTGTGGATGTCAGTCCTGCGGCGGAGCTGGGGGATTATGTGGATTCCCGCCTTCGCGGGAATGACAGAGGGGAGACGGATATCGGTGTTGAAGACATCAATGATCTTTGCCCGCAATGCAGGGAAGAAATGGGTGTCATGCATCTGCTGGGGTTTGTGGAGTAGAATCTGATTTAAAAAGGAGAAATAGCATTGTGAATATTTCGAGTGACGCCACATCAGGAGCTGGTGCATCCGTCGGCAGAGACGATCGGAATCAGGGCAGGAAAAAAACCGTCCAGGAGTATATCGACGAGACCCCGGTCTGGTCGGACGGAACCGCCGTTTCGTCCTCACCCATGACCGCCATGCAGTGGCGGATCTGGATACTGGCATCGGCGGGCAAGTTTTTTGAAGGGCTGGTAGTTTTTATGACCGGCGTGGCGCTTCCGCTGATTGTGAGAGAGTTTGGTTTGGGTGCCATGGAGAAGGGGGCCGTGGGGGCGGCGCCGCTTTTCGGAATCCTCATCGGCGCCACCGCCCTGGGAGGGCTCTCCGACCTTGTCGGCAGGAAGCGGATGTTTATTGTCGAGATGATACTCTTTGCAATCAGTTTGCTCTTGCTGGTTGTCAGTCCCAACTATCCGTGGCTTCTGGTTTTTCTCTTTATCATGGGGGCGGCCCTGGGCTGCGACTACCCCACGGCTCATATGGTGATCTCTGAGAGTATTCCCAGCGTCGCGCGCGGCAAACTGGTTCTGAGCGCCTTCGGGTTCCAGGCGGTGGGGGCATTGGTGGGGACTGGCGTGGGGTACCTTATCCTGTATGAAAACCCCGATATCGGGGCATGGCGCTGGATGTATGCCACCGGGGTAATTCCTGCAATCCTGGTGGTCTTCGCGCGGTTCTTTATTCCCGACAGCGGGCACTGGCTGGTTTCCCGGGGCAGGATCGACGAGGCGGAGAGGGAAACTGAACGGCTGCTTGCCCGCAATCCCTCCTATCCCCAGCGAGTGAAACTTACAGTGCCCTCACCGGATGGCCGTTCAGCGGGGGGCTTCAGGCTGCTCTTCTCGCGGCGGTATATCCGGGCGACCATCTTTGCCTCCGTTCCCTGGTTTCTCCAGGATCTGGGAACTTACGGTATCGGCATCTTTACACCCACCATCCTTGCCACCGTTATCGGCGCCCAGACCACCCACGTTCATAGCATTGCCAGCCTCATTCATAATGATATGCTTGCGGCAAAAGGAGCAGCCTTTATCGACGCTCTACTGCTCGTCGGAATTGTGGGTGCTATTCTGCTGGCCGACAGGGCTGGGCGGATACGGTTGCAGGTACTCGGGTTTATCGGCTGTGCCGCCGGTCTCTTTCTTGCTTCCCTGTCGGTTGGTGCCGTGGGGGGAACAAAGATGGCCTTTATCTTTGCCGGGTTTATGCTCTTCAGCTTTATGACCAACCTGGGACCCAACGCCATGACCTATCTGATCGCCGGGGAGGTGTTTCCCACGCATATTCGCGGGAAGGGCGCGGGGTTTGCCGCATCCTTTGCCAAGGTCGGCGCGGTACTGACGGTCTTTTTCTTCCCCCTGCTGCTGCGGAATATCGGCACGGAGGCGCTTTTATACGGTCTCATTGGAACCTCGCTGCTGGGCGCCGTGGTGACCTGGGCCTTTCGCGTCGAGACAACGGGGATAAATCTGGAAAAGATCGGGTAGCAAAAGGAGGCAAGGGGTTTGCTCTTGACTCATGGAGACTAAAAGGAGACATGCTGCTTTAATGAAAGCAGACAGTGAGGTGGAAAGATGGTTGGAAAAAGAGAAAAAAATAAATATAAAAAGTGTCCCTTATGCGGTGGGGAAATGAATGACGGCATTACAACCCTGTCGTTTTTAATGGGAGGAAAAGTTGCTATTATCAAAAATGTGCCTGCGGAAATCTGTTCGGACTGCGGTGAGGCGTATATGAAAAGCCATGTTACTGGCAAGGTTGAAACACTGCTTGATCGCATCGAAGAGTTGCACTCTGAAGTATCAATCGTTTATTACGAGGCAGCATAAAGCACGAGGCAAGAAATCCCCGTTTCCGTCCGCACTTATAGCTTGTCGGGAAGAACTCTTCCCTCCAATTCCGTAATCAAGACATGGAGAAAATCGCTGACATCCCCAGATTAGATCGCCTCCGTGAAAAGTTGCAGCAAAAAGGAGCCGAAGCTTTATCTGATCTTGAACTAATGGCTATTCTTGCTGGAAAGATCACGAAAAACCATTGACACAACTTCGAGCGATAATCTATTCTGACACATAAAAACAGGATATATTTCTTGCCTTGAGCCTATGACAGGAAAAACACGCAAAACAAGAGATCGAGTGCCAAATGTCAGGACATAGGTTACCCAAAAGTGTCATGACATAGGTTACTTTTAACGCTCATTTTAGTGTCAGGACATAGGTTACCCTGAACGGTGATTCTTTGATATATCTCCTTTTAAAAAAGCTGTAAGGGAGATA
>JAUVXT010000030.1 GCA_030603465.1 Deltaproteobacteria bacterium | reverse complement strand
CTCGAACTCCAGCTATGGGATTGTTTCGATGAGAACGCGATTCCGGCAATACGTGAACCTGGTTGGTTGGATTACATCTTGTCGCCATGGCCCAGTTGACATGTCCGTAATTATATATATCGATATCTTCATCCACCAATGTAACGTTATCGACCGTTACAGCCCCCCAGGTTAGTGCCGCCATTGCTACATCTATTTGCAGGCCTTCATGCATCATTTCCGTTTTCTTAACTTTAATAATCGCATGATGCCTCTGGGCTGTCAGTCTGGCGTCAACTACGAATTCTCCGGCCAGGTTTCTCAAATGCTTCAGGAATCTGGCAGCATTACCTAAACCGATAGACTCATAGGGCGGAGCCTTTGGAATCAATAAGTTGTTTATGGGATTATCTCTATGGGTCACGGCTGTAATATCCATAACAGGCGGCGTTATATCCATGCCGAGATAGCCCAGATACTCAGGCCAGGGTCCTTCTGTCCCAAGATCATAAGGAGGTTTCAGCACACCTTCAATAACTATCTCTGATGAGGCAGGAACAAACATATCCAATGTCTCGCACTTAACTACAGACAGCGGTTCGCCGATTATTCCTCCGGCAAATCCGAATTCATCTTCGTCATAAGTCATTTTTGTTACCGCAGCAATATATACGGCAGGGTGACAACCGATACAAAGCGCAACCTCAAGGGGCACACCCTTTTCCTTGGCGGCAATCAAATGCATCCCGCCGTGCCTGACCCATCTCAAATTTACCGTGAGCCTGTCCTTACCCTGCACAGTGGCACGGTAAACACCCATATTATACTCACCGGTTTCGGGATGCCTGGTGACAACTACGGGCTGATAATACAAGTGTTGTGCTTGAGCAGCGCCTCGAGTGGGAAATATCACCTTTTGTATATCGATATCACCGATAACAATATTCTCTTTACATGGTCCCGTGGACACCAATTCAGGTTTTATGGGATTTTCTATGGCATGTAAAAAATATTCCTTGACCTCCGCAGGATTACCGGACAAGCCAAAATAGCTGATAGCCCTGTCGAATTCGGAGAATATGGCAGAACAACCTCTCATATGAGGATACCCGGCTATATTTTCAAACAAAATGGTGGGGATACAGGATGGTGAATTTTTTCCGATAGCACGACTGACAGAGGGGAGTTCAAGTAACGGTTCCACCTCTTTCTTAACTCGTACCAGTTCACCCCTTTTCTCCGCAAGTTCTATGACCTCCCTATAATCCTTAACTGGTTTTTCTTTCTGAATAGATTTGCCCATTTCTAAAAATCTCCTCTTATACTCTTTGTTATCTTTGTTTGATTCATTATTAACTTTATGAGCAGGAATGCAATATCATCTTTTTCCTGTTTCTAAATTGAGTAGAGAACAGGTTCAGCTTGCTTCCAATGTCCACCGCACAGCAGGTACACCCAAAGGGCCTCCCCTGCTCCTTCTCGTCAATCTGTGCATGAGGTTCCATCACCCAGCTTACTCATCCATAGGCATGCACGCTGCCTCTGTACCATCTGACCATCCCGGAAAGACAATAGAGACCTTCTGCCCGGAAGTCGACATTCTTCCATCATGAACCCCAGCCTCGTCCCGCTTTTGCATGCTTCTTGCTCAAGAACAGCAGAAGCCTTTCTCGTACATAGGAGTCAAATTTTCTGAAACTGCCGGGATGAATTTCCTGCCGCAAAGTAGTTTCTCCATCCTCTCAGAATTGGGGTCAGTTCACTTATGACCTCTCTCAAGCTCCGATGCAATCCTTGCCGACTACCAACTAGCAGTCCTTTTATAGCCTTTTGTCTCGGCCGTCTATGCAGATAATATTTATGATACCGCCATGAACGCGTCGCCATTTGCATACCAGGCACCACCAGCAGGGGCTGTGCCAATACTGATAACCTTGGCAGTGTGTGCCGACACGGCAAATACCAGAAAAACTATTGCCACCAGTGCACTAATCCTCTTTAACATAATACATACCTTCTTCTCTTCTGCTGTTTCAAAAAATTTCATAAAAGCGCCTTAATTATCCAGAACCTGAAGCTTACTTATTCTTTGTCTGCAAAGAATGATACCCGCACTTTAAACGGGCCTCCTTCAGGCTCATGCCACCCTTAACAGCCTCTACAATCCGGCTTTCCGCCCCTTCGACAACTTTGGCTATTTCAAGTACCTCCCGGACCATCTCTTGCGGCACCACCACAACGCCGCTGTCATCACCAACCAGAATATCCGCAGGCTTTATCTGAACATTACCAATAGAAACCGTGGCATTAATCGCCTCTACCGTTACACGATCTTTACCGGTCATCATAAAGCTTCCGCGGGTAAATATGGGATACTTTTCCTCTAAAATAGTAGGAATATCACGGCAGACGCCATCTATGACCGTCCCCGCAATTCCTGTCACCTTGGCCGTTACTGTCATGATATCTCCCCAGACGGTGCAGTCTGTCCTGCCGTTGTTATCGAGAACGATCACTTCTCCAGGGGCAACATCATCAAGAAAATCCCCAACGGTACCCTTCACGTAACCGACGGGTACGTAACGAACAGTGAAGGCAGTCCCCACCATTTTTACACCCTGAACAACGGGTTTAATGCCAAGACACCCGCCGGCAATGCCTAACTTGTCCAGGGCATCTGAAATGGTTGCCGTCGAATATGCTCCAATTTCCTTCACCAATTCAGGGTCAGGTCTTTTCTGTCCCATTGTGCCAACCTCCATCATCTCCACTCACTTCTTTAACATCTGTTCATACTTATACTTTGCGTCGACTTCCAGGATGTCGAGACCGGCGAGGATGTCTTTTTTCATGGCTTCCTCCTTCTCCATAATCTTCTCGGCCTCCTCGAGGACTTCATCTATCTTCTCCGGAGGAATAACCACAACGCCATTAATGTCTCCCACAAGGATATCACCCGGCCTTACCTGGACATCACCGAGGCGAATGAGACAATTAAAATCCTCCTGCATGATTCGTCCCCGGGCGGTTATCGGCACGATACCCCGCGCAAAGATAGGAAATCCCAGTTCCTCGCATATGTCAACATCGCGCGCAGCGCCGTCAATGATGACGCCTGACACGCCTTTCATCTTGGCCGCGCAGGACAGGATTTCGCCCCAACAATTATTTCGCGTATCACCTTTATTGTCGATGGCAATGACATCGCCTTCCTGCGCGGAGGCAATAGCTTCGGTTCCAAGGTGATGTTTCGATGGAGTCATGCCCGCTGCCGTAATCTTGATGGTAACGGCCCGTCCCACCACCCTCGGTACGCCCAGAAGGGGCCCGATGCCTATAATCGCTCCCCGGATGCCCACCTTGTCCAGGGCATCGGAAAGGTTTGTCGTCGACAGTCTTTCCAGTCGCTTCCTATATTTTTGATCAAATGTTTCTCTGTCCATAACTACACCTCTTCTTCTTTCAGTCCTTCCCGTTCCAGTATTTCCGTAAAACCGTAGAGTTCAAGCGTCGTCTTCCCCGCTTTAATCTGCTCACAGATCTTCTTTTCCTTTTCCTCTCGTTCCTGAGCCTTTTTCAACACATCCTCAACATCATCCCGAGCTATAACAACAACCCCGTCCGCATCACCGACGATTAAATCTCCGGGCCTTATTTTTATACCCCCAAAGTGAATGGGATGATTGATTGTACCAAGACTTGTCTTCGTCGTACCCTTAATTGAAACGGCCTGGCAAAAGACGGGGAAACCCATCTCGGCAATCTCTTCCGTATCACGAACTGCACCATCCGTTACCAGTCCCTCTATGCCCTGCTTTTGAGCCGCTTCGGTCATAATGCCTCCCCAGAACCCGCCTTCGACGAAGGAACAGGTGTCTATGAGGAGAACATCGCCCGGCTTGGCAACGTATATGGCCTTATGCGCTAGGAGATTATCCCCCGGCCGGGCCTTGACGGGAATTACGGAACCGCAGAGTTTCATGCCTGTTCTTATGGGTTTGATGTAATTGAAAAGAGCCCCTTTACTGCCGTAGGCCTCACTTATTGTTGCCGTGGGCAATGCACTCATTGATTCGACGAGGTCTCTCGGAACACGCTCAATGTTATGAATAACATTGTTAAATCCACTCATATAATCTATCTCCTTCAATCATTCAACTACTTCAATACCCAAGCGCTCGGCAGCCTGGACGGCCTCTTCCACTGATGGTGTGGCATCGATAATGGCCACTCGTCCGCCACCACGATTCCTGGCATCGACCATGGCGCTCTTTTTCGTGGCCTCTATCCTGATACGTTGTACTTCGGGCATGTCTGCCTTTTTAATGATAACCTCTATATCTTTGATTTCCGGCCGCTGAAATATCGAATGATACATGTCCACGTCATCGGTCTTTGCACCGTAGATGGCGCCCATCAGTATAGCCGGCGCGTTGATGGCCCGGCGCGTAAAAAGGTCTATCGTAAGTTCGATCTCTATCTTCTTTATTTTGCCGGCAACCATTTCATGACAGATTCGTGCCATATTGGTTGGCGATCCCACAGCCATACTGCTCCCGCCGACAACGACATCGCCAAGAATCTTCGTCACAGGACGTGATGACGCTATGAGCTTTCGAATTTCTTCACGTGACTGTTTAACGATCTTCTCGGCATTACTCTTTTCAACCTTTCTCACTTCTTCATCGACGAATGGTTCAATCTGCGGTTTTTTCTGAAAATAGGGTCCCATATATTCCAGATTGATGTCGGTGATTACCGGCGCAGCCTCGGTATGTATCCGCGCAGCCATGGCAATCATGACATCGATATCGACATCGACGGGGATGGTACTTTTCAAAACAAGATTGGACGCCAGATTTCCCGTAAGTATTGCACTGCCAATATGGGTTGCGCAGAGACCGGCCACCATAACTCGTGGTGTGCAGGGCACGGCAATTGTCGGGGAGAGTGCCAGCACCATGGCCTTGGCGACCTGTCGCGCAGTACCGCCTCTCAAATCGGTCAGCGCCGCCGCCGTTGCTGCCGCTCCCGCACCAAAACCTTCCATGTTACAGCCCGTCGTCTGTTTTCCTCCCCTGAAAATGCTACCCACTTTCAGGATGAGTGTGGTGGCACATCCTAACTCGTCTTTATTATATCCTTCCTCCTGGAGGGCTTTTATCAGACCCGTATAGGGGCAGGAATCACCCGTACCCGCGCAGGGCCGAAGACCGATTTCATGGTTCCCTACCTCAGTGGCCAGTGTATACATGACGGCCCGGTCTAACAGCGAGTCTTGCATAAGGGGCAGGTCGTCGTGCTTCGCGAGATCGGAACCGACCGTGCCCAGAAGAAAGCTCCTGCCCGTTGTCAATCCAACTTCCAGTGCATTAAAGTTATGGCCGAAAATCGCAGATGCGCGCTCCAGAATTTCCTCATAAGTGCTCTCTTCTTTTACCATCGCCTCGGCAACGACGAGTCGGCTCAGGGGAACCTTTTCCTTTTCTGCAATATCAACAAGTTCTCCCAGAGTAAGTACATTATTGGATAAATCTTCACCAACTTTATCCAGCAAGTCAGTAATTTTGTTTTTCATGCTTTTTGCTCCACAAGAAATATAATAAACTGTAGCTGCCCTTTCAATCCTCGCGCAACCCAATGCCAGACCCTGTTAAACATACACGCGTCATCTTAGCACAACACGACACTTTTGATTCCCATTATATCACACACACCGTAAAAAGAGAGTCAACTCAGAAAAAATAGGTTCCCCTTGGACCAATCACTATTCGAAAGACGCTTCTACTGCACCTTCGTCATCCCTTCGCACTAACGTGGCCCTATTGTATGACTTGTTAGTTCCAGGAAAATCCTCCCGATAGTGTATGCCTCTGCTCTCTTCACGCAGCAACGCTGATTTGGCTATCATTTCAGCTACGAGAAGAATGTTATCGGTGGCAACATCCAGAGAGTCACAGTTATCACGATATGAATCGATCTTATTCAGCAGTACATCCAGATTTTCCTTATTTCTGACGACCATAAGGGCCGCGTCGATTGCGGAATAAATATCTTCAAGCTTGTCGTCGGCACCAGAATCGATATTGAGAATTTGTCCGGATTCTGCAGGGATCAAATCACCGGAACGTTCAACAGCAAACCTTGCCGCCGCCTGGCCGCCTCTGTATCCGAATACCTGGCTATCTGCCAGATTGTTTCCGCCCGGACGGTCCGCTCCGTGCACGCCACCTGACACCTCGCCCACTGCAAACAAACCGCGCACAGTAGTAGCTGCATGTTTATCGATTTTTATGCCTCCGTTCATGCTCTGGACAAGTGGTGCAATTTCAATTTCATCACGAGAAAGATCGATGCCCTTATCCAAAAAGGTTTTGTGTGTAATGGGTGCTTTGTCTTGCAGTTCTTCTCTGGAAATATGTGTGATATCAAAGAAAATCCCCCCATGGTCGGTACCGCGTCCCGCCAGTATCTCTTTGGACATGGCTATGTCGATATACCGCGCATCGGTCCTGACCGAAAAGGGGAAGGACATGGCCTTCAAGGAAATTACCTCGTCTATGGACACATCTGAAGGAACATAATTCTTAAGAAATTTTTCGCCCAGGCGGTTTTTCAATCGTGGTGAAAATCTCCACATATGGGAATGAATAATGAAATGCATGGATGGATAGACCACCCCCGGCCCTATCTGGATGAATTCCATGCCGGACAGCATAGCGCCGGCACGGCAAGCCATTGCGTAACCGTCTCCTCGCAGTGAAGTATGCGTTACCGTATGGGGGAAAAGGGCTCCCGCTCCTCCGCAAGCCATAATGACCGCTTTAGCGGATATATCAATCGGGCGACCCTGCCTTGTTCCTCTGGCTCCCCAGACTTCACCATCGCGAACGATGAGGTCAAGAATCCTGACCTCCTCTATGACATTAACGCCTTTTCCCAGAGAAGCATTTCTAAGGGCATTAACAATTTCCACCCCCGTCTGCCCCCCACGGGTCAAAGATCTGGCCTTGGTGCATCCTGACAACTTTTTTTGAACAAATTTCCCGTTCAGGGTATCAAAGGAGGCTCCCATATCTACGAGTTCATAAATCCTGTCCGTAGATTCATCGGCTATTATTTTCACCAGATCCTGATTGGCCGTCCCCAGGCCTGTCTCGATTATATCTTTCAGAAAAATCTCGGGAGAATCTCCGTCTTCGGCTGAATTAATGGGGGCATTGATACCAAGGGCCTCTGACGCCACCCAGACGGTACTTCCCGTTTTCCCCCATTTCCCCTCTACTGCCATGGTAACATCGAGCCGGGGATGAAAACGTTTTGCCTCATAGACGGCCCGGCTGCCGCCCCCCCCTCCTCCGATTACCAACACATCGGTTTGGACTGTTTCCCTCTCCACTTTCCTCTCCTTGACGATATTACAGATTAACGGTTTTTACTGCACCATGGCAGTAATTACAACCGCAGTTAGCAGCCGTTCATGCTTCATCTTGTTTTTTGATGAAACACAACCCTTCTCTGGTTCTCCCCCGAGACAACAGAATCAAGTTAAGCTGCCATGGACATTATTTTAACTTCTCTTTCATAGCCTAACACTTTGATTCTTAATGTTAAACGTTCGATGAAAGATAAGAGCAGACCGCCTTTCATTTCTCAAATTATTTTATCTACCTGTAAGACTCCATATAAATTCCCCATGCATCATCAATAGAAACTTCTCTGGGGTTAGTTACTAAAAGTCTCTGTCCATTGGCTACTGCCACTTCAGCCATTCCATAAAGATCATCTTCCGGAATATTGTACGCCGATATTTTAGTGGCAATACCTACGCTGTTCAAAATATTCTCAACGGCACAAGGCGCCTTCAGCGCTGCCTCAGGCAAAGACAACCCTGCGACTTGCTCTCCCAGAGCTTCTGCGATATTTTTATATTTTTCTTCATTGGCGTTGCTGTTGTATCTTATAACGGCAGGCAATATTATGGCATTCGCCCTACCATGAGAATATCCGTAGCATGTGGTAAATGGATATGCCAGAGCATGTCCCGCTCCCAAACCGCAATTACTGAAGGCCATTCCCGCAAGGTAAGATGCCTCAGCCATCTTTTGACGTACGAAAAGATTATCCCCTTCAGCATAGGCCAATTTAAAATTTGAACCAATAATTTTAATGGCGGAAAGAGCATAAGTATCTGTTATTGTATTGGATCTCAAAGAAACATAAGACTCGACGGCATGACTCAGTGCATCTGATCCGGTGTCTGCCGTGACAGTTGCCGGCATTGTCCTGGTCATCACAGGATCGATAATAGCAACATTCGGAACTACATAACGGCTCCAGACCGCAGTCTTTGTGTTGTCCCGTTCATCGGTCAAAACTGCAGACATACTGGCTTCACTGCCACTACCTGACGTGGTGGGGATGACAATGGTCGGGATACCCGGCTCTTTAACCCTGTCGAAACCCAGGAACGTCCTTATGCTATTTCCCCCTTTAAAGCAAATTGATACAGACTTTGCGACATCAATAGTACTTCCACCACCTATGGCAACAATGCTGTCGACTCCGCTTTTGAGAGCAAAGTTGAGGCATTTATCAACAGTCGCTATGGAAGGTTCCGGTTCAATGTCAGTAAAACAATGTTTCTTGATATTCTCATCCTGAAGTATTCTTTCAACCTCCCCTGTCAGACCTGCTTTTTGTATACCCGGATCGCTTACAAGAAGCACCCTTGAACCGTCAAAAGACCTGATATAATTACCTATACTTTCTGAAGCACCGATCCCAATATTTACTATTGACGGACCATATACTAAAAAAGAAGTTGCCATTTTCCACTCCTCCAGGAAATGCATTATCAATATTCTTATAGCCCACTATATTTATCATGAGCTTAACATCCTGTTATTATTTGTTTTCCAACCAGCCCACCGATTCTAACTTTTCGTTTTTACACTTTCAGATCACCTTCCCATCAAAGAGGGTAACCACAGAGCTATCTGTGGAAATATCATGATTAGGGCAAGCCCTATTGCCTGAATTATTACAAAAGGTATAATAGAACGATAAATATCTGTCAGGCTAACTTCAGGTGGGGCAACCCCTTTTAGATAGAAGAGGTTGAGTCCTAATGGCGGTGTCAGATAGGCCATCTCCAGATTCATACAGAAAAGTATCCCAAACCACAGGGGATTAAATCCTAGCTCCTGAACTATGGGCATAAATATTGGTGTAGCAATCATTACAATGCCTGCAGGATCGATAAACATACCCAAAAAAAATATAATTAACTGAATTCCTATAAGGATTGCGTAAGGCCCAACCGGCAACGCCAACAATGCCTCCTGTACAAACTCGGGCCCTCCTATCGCAGAATAAACACTTCGATAGCAGGTAGCACCTATAACAATCCACATAATCATGGCCGACAGTTTAAAAGCTTCCAGCGAAGCCTCTTTAAGGCGCTGCCAGTTTAATCTCCTGTAAATGACGGATGAAATGAGGGCTCCGAGAGCCCCGACACCAGCGGCTTCCGTCGGGGTTGCTGCACCCGTATAGATACTCCCAAGAACGGCCAGAATTATTAAGAGGGGAAGAAGAACCGCCTTGAGGGAGACGAGTTTCAATTTCCAATTTGAGCGTTCTTCAAGGGGCAGAGTTGGTCCCATTCGGGGATTGATGGCACAACGAACTCCTATATAAACGAGGAACATTGCCGACAGAAGGATTCCCGGCAGGATGCCGCCTGCGAAGAGTTTTCCAATAGACACACCGGTAATGGCGCCATAGAGTATCATCATCAGGCTCGGAGGAATTAAAATACCCAAAGCCGCCCCTGCCACTATACTTCCCAGCGCTATATTCTTATGATACCCTCGCTTCAGCATAGCAGGAAGTGCAATAAGTCCCAGGGTAACACATGCGCCACCGCTTATCCCGGCCATCGCGGCAAAGATAGTGCCTATAATTATGGTTCCCATTGCCAAACCACCCTTGACGGGTCCCATCCATCTATGCATCATTGTATATAGATCATCGGACACACCCGAAAACTGGAGAACCGTTCCCATAAAAATAAAGAGCGGAATACATACAAAAAGCCAATCGTTCCCGGTCCCCCATACGGCAGAGGCTACCTGATAAAGAGATGCCGGCCCCCACAAAAAGAGACTGAAAAGCATTGCCACTCCGCCGAGGCCGAAGGCTATAGGCAATCCCAACATTAAAGAGATGAGCAAACATCCGAAAAAGAGAACGGTAATGGTTTCAACACTCATACATTACCTCCTTCAGCCATTTCCGTGCCGCCTTTTACGATCTCCAAGTCACGAATAAATTTGGCCACTCCTTGCAATAGCAGCAAAGTTCCCCCTATTGGGAGAAAAATCTTAAAAGGATAGACCGGGCCATGCCAAGCTGTGGCCAAATGTTCTTTTACCGCTATCGACTCCCACGCCATATCGCTTCCCTGCCAGATCACCAAAACAACGAAAAAAAAGAATAGCGAGGAAGTAAATATATCTACTAACGCCCTCCCTCGTGGAGGGAAGAGGCGATAAACAACATCCACGTTAACATGCGACTTGAGCAGAAGGGCATACCCTCCTCCCAGAACGATATAGATCCCGTTAATAAAGGAAGCCGTTTCCTGAGACCATACAAATGGATGATTAAAGCCGTATCTCGCTATAACACCGATTACTACCTCAAAAACCAAAACGATAATTAATAGGGATACAATCTTCCCCACCCATTTATTGATACAATCAATGGTATTCAACAGACGTTTTAACATTTTACGTTCTCCATAGGTGGGGGAGGGCAATGCCCTCCCCCAGGACCTTTAATACGCTGGCTATTTAATCCTTCCTATCTTCTTCAGGTAAGTCTTTATTATCTCAACCGCCTTTGCATTTCTCGGACTCATGGCGGCTATTTTGTCCCATACCCTAAAAGCAGCTTGCTGAACCTTGGCCTGATCGGATTCAGACAACGTAATCATCCTGCCAGGTTCCATGTTGTTTTCCTGAGTTGCTTCTACCTCCCTGTAATGACTCGCACAATAAAGGATCCAGTCGCGAGCGCTCCACTCGACAATGTTCTTGAGATCCTGGGGCAGCGCCTTCCACGCGTCCATATTTAATACCAGTGCAACAATCATATTCGCGGTACGCGGCAGCGTATAATACTTGGCGACTTCCTTCCAGTTCATATGAGTCCACGCCATCATCGTCCAACTGGCGGCATCGAGGGTGTTTAATTCCAGCGCCGTATATATCTCGCCTCCCGTCATAAATACCGGACTCCCGCCCAGTTCTCTTAATAAATCTGCCTCGGGGCCGGTGCATCTGGCCTTAAGTCCTTTATAATCTTCTATGGTCCTTATCGGCTTGTTGGACATAAATCCACGCTGACCGGTTGGCGTGGGTATGAGGTAATGCATGTTGTGTTCGGCATAGGCCTCTCTCAGCAAATCGAGCAATCCATAATCGAACATAAGTGCTATTTCTTCTGAACGTTCGAGCGTGGTATAGGGAAGACCTGTTTCCCAATTGGCTTCCGGCAAAATACCTGACCAGTAAGAGCCTGGTGAATACATTGCCTCAACCATTCCCTTTTTGGTGGCCTGAAAGTTATCCTTTGCCTTGCATAACTGGTTTGCCGGATAGGGGGTTATTACCAAACGGCCATTCGACCTTTCCTTGACATTCTTGCAAAACTCAACCACCCCCTCATAGCCAATATCATTGGGAGGCGTGCCACCCGCAAGCCTCCACTTGATTACTTTTTTATCCGATTTCGCTATTGCCTCTCCACTGTAAAGGCCCACGGTAAACACAAAAATTAAAACAATACTTAAAACAAAAACAAATTTTTTCATGTTGTTCCCCTTTTATCTGTGTTTTAGTGTTATTCTGGTAATGTTTTAAATCTAAGAAAAATCAATTTTTAAATTGAGTTGTCAAAAGAAAAAATTTCGACCTTTTCTACATGAAGAACAGCCCTTGGATTCATTCACCTTTTCATAGCCATGATCTTTCTTATATCCCTCTACGTATTTTTCCCTGTGACCTCTATGGCCTCACCCCCTTTCAAGTTCGTTTTCATTCAACCCTTGACTGCAATTTGTGACACCCATAATTTCCCCTACCATCATTACTCCTAGAACAGCAGGCAAAATGCCATGACAACCGTTCACTATCTCAACATACCTGTCCAGAAATCTCGCATCCTTCACCACTGTTGCCGCGGCTGGCACACTATACCTTGTGCAACTTCGGGGCATATTCCGGGCACACTTCAACGCACATGCCGCAAACGTCACATGCATCAGGATTAATTACTGCTCCGACTTTCGTCAAGGTTATGGCATCGTAGAAGCAACTTCGCAGGCATACACCACACCTGGTACACTTCGTCGTATCGATGACCGCCTTAATGTTATCAGGTTTTCTTGGAACATCTGCGGTCTTCACAATATTAGGCAGGGCGATTCCACGCATATCATCCAGGCTCTTGTATCCCTTGCCATCCATCCACGCGGACATAGATTCGGCCCATTTACCGGTTACTTTATACCCCTGAAGCATAATTCCAACCCCTGATTGTACAAGTGTTGCCCCACACATGGTATAGGCCACGATATCACGCCAATCCCACACTCCGAGACCGGAGATTATGGGAATCTTCAGTTCCTTAGCCGCCTGACTGACCAGTTTCAATCCGTAACCGATGAGATAGGGGCCACCATATCCTCCCATGGCTCCGAAGGGGGTCGGACTCGCCGTTTCGATATCCAGCATGATTCCGGAAAACCTCGCCGACATGTTGACAGCATTGGCGCCGGCCGCCTCCACCTGCTTCGCAACTTCCACCGGATTATTGGTCTGCGGTGTAATCTTTACTGAAAACGGTTTCTTTAAGACGCCGGCGCAGGTCTTCACCGCTTCATAGGTCATATCGACGGCGCCGGATCCCATCTTTATACCCATGTCGGCGGCAAAGGGACATGAATTGTTCAACTCGACAAAATCGGCATTGGTCTTATTTACCAATTCGCACATTTCCGCCCATTCTTCCAGGGAAGACCCGGAAAGACTGGCGATCAACACACCGTCATCCTTAATCAGGTCTTTTGTACGATTGATATCATCCATGTACGTGGGATAATCGAATGCGGAACACTCTTCAAGAGATCGCAGCGTGAAGGCATGGGGAAGTTTATCGGGATAACCCGGATATTCCCTGTAGTCGGCCAGTTTGAATCTCGGTCTTGGAAAATTACGTCCAAACTTCCCTGCTTCTCCAAAGAGCGACTTTGCGATAGCGGCGCCTGCCCCTCCATCTATACCTTGCTTCATCCGTATCGCGTCCATCGTGGGTGTTGCCGAACCCAGCACAATGGGGTTCTTAAACTTTACACCAGCAATTTCCACACTTAAATCAGCCATCGTTTCCTCCTCTTCTGTTTTAACATTTTTATTTGTTTCTCGAGATACATTACTACCCCGGCAGTTGGTTACCAACCTATCACGTTATAACGATTTTCTCTTATCTTTCAGTCATGGATTGCTGCCTGCGTAATTCTTCATGTATTTTCTGAATATGTTTTTGCATCTCCACGCGAATCTGATCCGTGTCACGCGCTCTCATTTTTTCCATGAGTATCTCATGCTCAACAATCTCATCACGAATCATATTTTCGGGTAATTTCAGAGCAAAGACATTTTCCTCAAGGACATCAAATACAGCATTAAGGGCGAATATGATTACGGGATTTTTCGTGATAGCGCAGAGAATACGATGAAAAGACAGATTGCACATCCTCGTGGCTATGGGATCACCCTTTTCAAAGGCCGTTCGAGCCAGTTGAATATTTTCTTCTAAAGCATCTAAATCGCCTTCCTGCCAACCCGCAGCTACCATGGCTGCGATGTCCGGCTCAAAAACAAACCTGGACATAAACAAGTCGCTTTGGGTAACTTTCTTCAACCTGAGCATATCCGACAGATAGGAGCTAACAGCAACAGTATCCGCCTCTGCAACAAAAATCCCCCCTTCCGCTCCCTGCTTTGTGTACACGATTCCGGCACTTTCCAGCACTCTGACAGCCTGCCGTACCGTAATCTGACTCACACCAAACTGCTCGGCCATGTCATGTTCTGAAGGCAACTTTTCTCCCGAAAGAAATGTCCCATCAAAGATACTTCTCTTGATGTGTTGCCCAACCTCTTCAGCAAGTTTTTTCACCTTGATCGGTTCAAATTGTGCCATATTCAACCCCCCGCTATCAGCCTTCCCTTTATATGCTATTATCCCGTTTTCACCCTCTTGCTCACAATCAACTAGAAACGAGAACATCTATTATCACCACATAATTGTAACGAGCTTTCGGCATCATCCATCGATATATTGAAAAACTGACCTTCAACGCACACGCGGGTTTTAAGAGAGCATACCTCAACCGCGCAAGCCTTTCGTTCAGTCCTATGTCGTAATTAGTCATCTAATTAACAAATTATATCTATTATATCAAATAATTTTTTTATTATATACACAAAATAGATGCCCGGCAAGTTATTCGTTGAACCCGTCTGAAAGATATGGAAATTGAAGCTCTGAGACGGTTTACCTTATCAGCAGTCTATCACCTGAAAAGGCATCGCCTGCACAACTGCTCGATATCAATAGAGGACATTGGAGGATTGAAAATCGAAGTCACTACGTCCGGGACATTATGTTTGATGAAGACCGTTCTCAGGTGCGTACTAAATCCGGCCCCGCATGATGGCTGCCTTGCGCAACCTAGCGATCAGCATTTTACGCATGATTACTATTGCCAAGGCCTTGCGTCATATGGCAGCCGAACCGCATTTGTGCCTGGCGTTGATAGGCATTTAAACAACGGCACTTGGCTCAAGGTTTCTCTCACTCGCCGCTCTCCACTGCTTACGGATAACTGTTGCCTGAAGCCGCCTTTTTACCTCCCAATCGTTAATTTCATGTGTCCTACATGAAAATTCTATGGTACGTATACCGCACCTGACTTGTACGAAGCATCTTCAATTATGACTTTGACGTTGCCGTGGAAATTTACAGTTCGGGCTTGCATATCTGCCAAATGTCAGGACATAGGTTACCCAAAAGTGTCATGACATAGGTTACTTTTAACGCTCATTTTAGTGTCAGGACATAGGTTACCCTGAACGGTGATTCTTTGATATATCTCCTTTTAAAAAAGCTGTAAGGGAGATA
>JAUVXT010000123.1 GCA_030603465.1 Deltaproteobacteria bacterium | reverse complement strand
CTTTTGACCGTACAGTTCATAAGGGTGACCTGACCGGAATTGAACTTATCAGCAGGGCTACGGAACAGATAAGTAAACGAGATTTTACAGTATTGGAGGAACATAGAGCTCTGGAGCTGCTGACTGACGATTCAGGTAAGGAGGTAGTAGGAGCACTGATACTGGATGTACGACGCGGAATCTTTAAGGTTGTTGAGGCAGCTGCCACATTTGTCGCTTCAGGCGGAGGCACAACGCATTATCGGTTCTTCGCACCCGGTCCTCCTAAAACTCTGGACGGCCTCGGTATGATGTACAGGGCAGGGGTTTTGATGAGAGATATGGAAATGGTTCAGTTTCATCCAACGGGACTTATTGTGCCGGGTAGTGTTGTAGCCGGATCTTTGCTTGAAGAAGGACTAAGAGGAGTGGGCGCCCACATGGTAAATCGCAATGGTGAGCGCTTTATGAGTAAATATGACCCGGAACGAATGGAGCGCACAACGAGAGACGTTATGAGCCGATCATCCTATATAGAGATGATGGCGGGTCGCGGATATGATCACGGCGGCGTTAACATGGTGGCTTCTCATCTGGGGGCAGAATTTGTTGAAAAGAACTTTCCGGGTATGTGTGAGCGTTGTGCCCTCTTCGGCTATGATCTTGCCAGGAAACCGGTGCCGGTTTCACCGACAGCTCACTATATGATGGGTGGCGCCGCTATTGATATGGAATGTCATACTTCACTGGAGAGACTCTTCTGCGCGGGAGAGGATTCAGGAGGCGTCCATGGCGCTAATAGACTCGGCGGAAACGGTATTGCCGATTCCTGTGTCTATGGACGGCTCGGCGGGAAGTCTATGGTCAGGTATCTCGAAAAAGAGAGGGGTATTCCTGAATCGAAAACCGCGCAGGTTAATGACCTGATCGCAAAATATACGGAACCCTTCAATCGTTCGACGGGGATATTATCCTTTGAAATGAGAGATCGCTTGCGTGAGATGAATTGGAATAAGGTGGGCGTGGCTCGTACAGGGGAGAAGCTTACAGAGGCAATTGAAGAGATAGAGGAAATTCGCAAAGAGACCGATGAAGTAAGCTTAAAAGGGAGTAAAGCCTATAACATGGTTTGGAATGACTGGATAGCCCTTCAGAATATGATCGATATATCCGCACTGGGAAGCGGTTCGGCCATATTGAGGGAAGAGACGAGGGGCGCTCACTACCGGGAAGACTATCCCGAACAGGATGATAATTACGGCCTCTTCAACATTTTTGTAATAAAAGGGGACGATGGGAAACCCGTATTTGAGAAAAAACCGGTGGATTTGAAATATAAGAAACCATCGGATCTTAAAAAATAAAATTCTTATCTCTATAGAGGTTTTTTCGGAGGATTGAAATGGAACAGAATGAGAAAATTCAGTATCGCAGTCCATTGAGGCGTGGAGAACTAGATCCGAATAGATGGCGAAACACACAGATAGGGATGTGGGCATGGTTGTGGCAGAGAATATCGGCGCTTGCTATAATAATATTTCTGGGCATACATCTTACGCTGCCCTACAGGCCCCTTATACAGTTTCTACTCCTTCTTACTGTGACTTTCCACGTTGTGCTCGGTTTGAGAGTTATTCTTATGGATTTCGGGATCGTGCATACCAAATATCAGAAGGCGCTTGTAGGAGGACTGGCGGCACTCGGAATTGTCATGTTTATTATTGTGTGGATGGGTATTTACTGAAAGGAATAGGAACATCACATGTCAGAAAAAACTCGTAAGAGCAAAAGAGTTGTCAAGGTCTTTCGTTATGATCCGGCTGTTGGTGGTGACGGACACTTTGACCGCTTTGATCTGGATATAGAGGACGAAAGCATTACAACCATACTGGATGTCCTGTTGCGTATTCAGAGAGAGCATGATTCGTCACTTGGCTTCCGGTATTCCTGCAGAATAAGCATGTGCGGATCATGTGGAGTGGTGGTTAATGGAAATGAGGCGCTTGCCTGTCAGACTGTTGTTGCAAATCTGAAAGAGGGAGAGATCACTATTAGACCGCTGAATCACTTTCCCGTTATCAGGGATCTTGTTGTCGATATGGATCCCTTTTTCAAGAATTTTGATAAGGCCCTTTCTTTCTTTGAGCCCGCAGAGAAACTGAAAGAACCGGCGATTATAAGCCCCGATTCAAAAGAGCGCCGGTTGATCGCCGACTATACCGAATGTATTACCTGCGGGTGCTGTGTCTCATCCTGTACCATGGCGAACTGGCATGAAGACTATCTCGGGCCGGGGGCGTTAAACAGAGCCTTTACGCTGCTTCTTGATAGTCGTGATGGACTCCATGATGAACGATTGGCCCGGGTGTTGTCGGGTTGTTACAATTGCAGGACCGAATTGAACTGCACGGAAGTGTGTCCGAAGGAGATAAGCCCCACGAGGTCGCTTAAATATATTCAGATGCTGGCCGCAAAAAATGCATTCAAGAAGGTTGATGTGGTGGACATTGAAGATAAGGCCACAGAAATCGCTACAGAGGTTCCGGTAGAGGCGATCACACCGGAAGTGTCGCGGCGACGTTTCCTGTCACGGATAACGCTTGGCCTCGGCGGAATAATTGCTGTATTGATAGGCGGTCTTATGGCCGCTACCTCCCTCGTGCCTGCCATGCGTAAACGTGCCGAAAAATGGGTGAAAGTCGGCAAAGTTGACGCATTTCCCGTGGGTATCGTCAAAACCGTTCCCATCAGCTATAGGGTCAAGGACGGGATCTATGAAAGCACCGTTACAAAACCTGTATTCGTATATCGTGAATCCGATTCCGATGGCATTACGGTATTTAATAGCCGTTGCACACACCTTGCCTGTGTATTGCACTGGGATGATAACAAGAAGCTATTTCTCTGTGATTGTCATGGAGGCCAGTTCTATCCTGATGGACGTGTAAAGGCAGGTCCTCCGCCCCGCGCGATGGATCGCTACCCGACAAAGGTGGAGAACGGAAATATACTTGTGAGGGAGGCTTAAAATGTCACGATTTGGATCTTATATGCGTGATCGAGCGGGCTGGGATAAATATCTGAAACCCTTTCTGGAAAAACCGCTTCTCGGTAATCTGGACTGGTCTCTTACCCTGGGCAGTGTGCTGGCTATACTCTTTGTCGTGGAGGCCTTGACGGGGATGGTGCTGGCCATGTACTATAATCCTTCACCGGAGTATGCCTATCAGTCCATCAATTATATTATGGACGATGTCTTCATGGGTCGAATCCTCAGGGGAATTCACCACTGGGGAGCGGGCGCCATGGTTATACTGGTCGTTATTCATCTGATCACCACCTTCTTTTATGGCGCCTATAAAGCGCCCAGAGAGTTTACCTGGGTTATAGGGGTGTTCCTTTTTATCGTTACACTCGGTTTCGGCTTCACCGGATATCTGCTCCCCTGGGATCAGAAGGCATACTGGGCTACAGTGGTGGGCACGAGTATCGCGAAAGACGTCCCCTTTATCGGTGAGTTTATCACCAAAATGCTGCGCGGCGGCGCCGAGGTTTCCGCTCTGACGCTCACGAGGTTTTATGCGGTGCATATGTTGATTTTGCCCGCATTGCTCGCTGTCGGTATCGTTGTTCATATTTATCTGGTGCGCGTTCATGATATAGCGGGACACTGGACTTCAGAAAAATCCAAAGAGGGGAAGACGGCGCGCTTCTATCCCGACCAGGTCTTTAATGGAGCCATCGCATTTATTCTTGTCTTTGCTGTGATCATTCTTATGAGTATCTTTGTGGATCCTCCACTGGAAAATGTTGCCCTGACGCCTGAACCCGATTACCTTCCCAGGCCCGACTGGTATTTTATGTGGCTCTATAAGCTCCTCACCTTCTTCCCGGGAGATTTGGAGTTTATAGGGACACTGGTTATCCCCGTTGGAGGGGTGCTCATTTTGTTCCTGCTACCCTTCTTTAACAGGATGAAGAATCGCAGTCCAGCCGACCGTCCCATAGCGATAGCCGTCGGCATCGCCATTATAGTGGGAGTGGTTTACGCGAACCTGATAGGTATGGCCGATTCACAAACATATGGCGATGTTGTTGTAGTGCCCGACAGACAGTTGACCCAGACGGAGATGAAGGGCGCACGGATCTGGGTAGAGAAGGATTGCTCATACTGTCATAGTGTTCTGGGAAGGGGCGGACGAAGGGGACACGGCCCCGATCTTTCCAACGTCATCGCAAAAGGCAGAACCAGAGAGTGGCTTATAGCCTCGGTAAAGGATCCTCAATTGGTAAGCGAATGGAATATTATGCCAAAATATGAGAATACTGAAGAAGAACTCAATGTTCTGACAGACTATATGTTGTCGCTCGATCTGAAAAAATATGGCATGAAGATTATTCCGCGTGAGGAAATCGCAAAAGGGACCGAAACTGAAAAATAAAGTAGCGCCAGAGGAAGCACTTTCTGACGGTCTGTGAAACGATGGCATGTTTCCAGAAGATCAGGCAGATAAGTGTGATCGCTACACCGCTCTTATAATTCAGTATAAGACGAACGCCTCCTTTTCTGAGGGGGGATAAGGGGTTGTGGAAATACGCATCATAATTCAGAAAATCCCCCTTAGCCCCCTTCCTGAAAAGGGGGAGGAACAGACTGCGCCATTGTAATAACATTTTTTGATTGACACGATACCATCTGATCTTTTTCATTGTTCTTAATACTTCAGGATTTTTTCTGGGAAGGTAGACCTAAACATATTGAATCAATCGGTTCTTAGAGAAATATTGAGCTATCAGACCATATTGGAGGACAACCGATGGAACAAAAGACCGTAGTCTTGGGAGTGCTGGGAGTGGATGCCCATGTCGTTGGGAATAAAATTATGGAATATTCGTTGCGACAGGAAGGTTTCAACGTAGTAAATCTCGGAATATTTGTTACGCAGGAAGAGTTTATAAAAGCGGCTATAGAGACAAACGCAGATGCTATTCTGGTAGGGTCGCTGTGTGGTCATGGTGAGCTGGACTGCAAGGGCTTCAGGGAAAAATGCGTTGAGGCCGGAAAGGGTGACATCCATCTTGTAGCCGGTGGCCGGCTCGTCGTGGGCAGACAGGATTGGAAGGGTGTGGAAGAGAGATTCCTGAAGATGGGTTTTAACAGGGTATATCCTCCTGATACGTCTCCCAAAGTTGTCATGGAAGATCTGAATAAAGATCTGGGGATCAAGGACAATGAGTAAGACATCCAACCAGGGGCTATTTATCGATTTCGGCAGCACCTTCACAAAACTCGTATTGATAGATTTCGATAGTGAACGAGTCATCGGCAGGACGCAGAGTCCGTCCACCGTAGATACGGATATAACTGTGGGACTCAATTCCGTTCTGGATGAAATAAGCAAACAACAGGGAAAAAATATTCAATATCGGCATAAGCTGGCATGCAGCAGCGCGGCGGGTGGCCTGAAGATGGTAACAATCGGCCTCGTTCCCGAACTTACGGCCGAAGCGGCAAAGAGAGCCGCGCTGGGCGCCGGTTCAAAGGTGGTGGGCGTCTATTCATATCAGTTGACCAAAAGGGAATTGTATGAATTGGAGGCCATGGCCCCCGACATTGTTCTCTTGGCCGGAGGGACCGATGGGGGGGATAAGGAAACGATCCTGCATAACGCTGCAATCCTCAGCAAATCAGGATTAAGCGTTCCTTTTATCGTCGCGGGGAATAAAACCGCATCGGATGAGATACAAACAATCCTGGATTCCGGTAGCAAAGACTATATAATCGCCGATAATGTTATGCCCGAGATAGGGGTGCTCAATGTCGATGAAGTTCGCTCTATTATCAGAGAGGTCTTTATCAGCAGAATTATAGATGCCAAGGGATTGAAAAATGCCGAACAGTTTATCGATGGCATATTGATGCCGACTCCCACGGCGGTACTGACAGCGGCAAAGTTGATTTCAGAGGGCACAACCGATGAGGAAGGCTTGGGTGAACTCGTAATGGTAGATATCGGAGGGGCCACCACCGATATCCATTCCGTAGCAAAAGGGGATGCGATCAAGCCTGGAGTCGTGTACAAGGGACTCCCCGAGCCTTTCGTGAAGAGGACTGTCGAGGGTGATCTGGGATTGCGTTACAATGCAGCATCCATCCTTCAGGCCGCGGGGAAGGAACGTATTGAGGCTCAACTTGCGGGCCTTGATCTTGATAAGATGGTCGGTCAGTTTCCCCTCTTCCCGGAGAAGCTGCCCGAATCAGAATCGGAAGAGAATCTTGACACCGAAATGGCCAAAAATGCAGCTCGTTTGGCCATGGAAAGACACGCCGGCACTATAGAGACGACCTATGGACCTGAGGGTCCCATATTTGTGCAATATGGGAAGGACTTGAGGGGAACAAAGACGGTTATCGGCACCGGCGGACCACTGATATTCAACCGGGTTCCCGAAGGGATACTACAGGAAACGGTCTATTCGGAAGCAAACCCATTTTCACTGAAACCTCAGAGTCCTGACTTTTACCTGGATGAAAAGTATCTTTTGTACGCTATCGGTCTCATGTCCGAAGTAGACCCTGACAAGGCGCTCAGGGTGGCTAAGAAATATCTAAGAAGATTATAAGGGGTTAGAACATGGAACTCAAAAACGAGAGATGGAGTGACGAGGAATTCCATAGAGAGAGAAAGAAGGTTCTGTCGCTGTGGCCCACCGGCAAGGAGATCGACCTTGACGAGGCCATCGCCTTTCATAGAAGTCTCCCACCCGAGAAAAATTATGTCAATGTAATCAGGAAGGCGAGGTCGGAGGGAAAAACATTGATTCAGCCGCGGGGTGGCGTGGCACTCATAGACGATCACATCAAGCTGTTGAAATGCCTGCAGGATGAGGGTGCCGCCGACCTTTTGCCCACAACGACGGATACATACACCAGAAATATGAAGCTCGACAAGGCACAAGTGGGGATAGAGGCCAGTCGTGAGGCCGGCAGATCGATGCTGAATGGACTGCCCGTTATTAATTATGGTGTAAAAGAGGTCAGAAAAGTTGTAGAAGCCGTGGAACGTCCCATCATTCTGCTCTCGGGAACCCCTTTCCCGTGTTTGATATCGGAAGTGGCGATAGCCGCCGGCTGCTCCGCCTTTCTGGGAGGAGGAATTTCCTATACGGTCTCATATATAAAGGATATGCCCATAGGAGAGGGGATTAAGAACTATCAGTACCTGGATCGTTTGGCGTCGTTCTATGCGGAAAAAGGTGTGCTGCTCCACCGGGAGCAGCCGGGATTCTTGACTGGTACGCTCATTCCCCCGGGGATAGGTATAGCGATTGGCGTTATGGAGGCCTTGCTTGCGGCAGGTCAGGGTTTGAGGCATTACAGTGTTGGACTTACACAGAACCTTGATATTGTCCAGGATGTAGCGGGGCTTAAAGTG